>JANMIM010001427.1:0-5340 GCA_031375795.1 Bacteroidota bacterium | reverse complement strand
CACTCAAGGTCACATCGGTCAGCGGCGACATCTCCTATGAGGGCAAGACCGATGCAGCCGGCAATTGGGAGTGCCTACTGCCGATCAACCAAAGCTATTGGCTCACCGTCGGCGACTCCGTGAATTACAACCAATTCACCGTTTCCAACCGCGCTGGATTGATCATGAAGCACACCACCTACTTTGCGGGCTTCATCAACGGCAAGTTTGTGGGCAATGGGAAGCCCGACTTTGGGATGATGCCGCCCGCCGACGGCCTCGCCTCCATCGACCTGAATTTCATCGGCTTGCAAGGCGAACCTTTGGCTCGGGAGCATGTGACGCTCACGGCAGACGGCAGCAAAAAGGTGTATCAAGACAGCACGGACTACAACGGCCACTTGCAGATGCGGGTGCCGATCGGCGAGAATTACACCCTCGCCCTGCCCTACCATGCTACATTCCAGCACTTTGAGTTTCCGGCACACGCCGGCTCCTACAATGTGAAGCTGAGATATGTCTACGCCGGCAAGGTCGCCATCGAGCGCATGCGTGCCGAGCGCATCGCGCGGCAGCAAGCCTATGATGCGTACCAAAACCTCAGCTTTGAGGACCAAATGAAGGGGCGCGACAAGCTGGGGCACAAGCTTATTTTCAGGGATACCCCGATCAGCCCAGCCACGCCACCCTTTGCGATGCAGGCTACGCCCTACGGCTTTTCGCTGAACCTCCAAGACGCCTCGCCGATCCAGAGCCCCTATTTCTTTGACGGCATGTTGATGGCGGGCGCGGGATGGGATTCGCGCACGCTGGCGGCGGTGGATGCCAAGACCGGGCGGCCGATGTGGTCCGTGGACCTCGCCGAATCGGGCATTTCCAACATCGAGGGCGGCGAAGATGTGGTGGTATGTGCCACCGAGAGTTGCACCATCTATGCCATCGCCGCGCGCACCGGCAAATTGCTCTGGAGCAAGTGGCTCGCCACCTATGTGCTATCGGCACCCTGCATTGCCGACGGACGCCTCTACATCGGCTATGAGGATGAAGAAGGCAGCGCTGCCTACGGCAAGGAGGCAGCAGGCAAGCCTTACGCGATGGCCTGCTTCGACCTCAAGACCGGCGATGTGATCTGGCAACGCTGGATCGCGGGCGAGGTGATGTCGAGCGCCGTCGCCGACGGCGGCAAGCTTTATTTCAACACCTTCTCTGGCTATTCCTACGTGCTCGACCAGATCGACGGCAAACTCATCGCCGAGCAACGCCTTTTTGCGACGAGTGCGCCGACCATCGTGGGCGGCCAGGTTTGCATGGCACAGCGCGACGGCGAAAACAGCGTGGCGCGGGAGCGCATCGCATTGTTTGATGCCCAAGACTTGTCCTTGAAACGGGCGACGCCGTTTCAAGACGCGCCCTACCTGGACCTCGTTTCGATGGAAAAGACGCAGTATGCCTCGACCGCCGACAACATCAGCCTCAACACGGGCTCTGCCGGGATGCCGATCGCCAAGGCTGAAAACGTGGGGCCAGAGGAATTGGTGGGCACAAAATCCATCTACGCCATCCAGAGCTTCGAGGGCTCGCGGCCACTTTGTTTGAACGGCAAGGTCTACGTGACCCAAGGGCATGTGCTGCGCAGCCTAGACGCCAAGACCCTTGCCCAGGCATGGGAATGGCAGTACCCAACTTCCCTGAAGGACGATGGCGGCGCGCAGATGGCACCACCGATTGCAGTCAATGGCAAAGTGGTCGTGGCCTGCATGGACGGCGCCATCCGCGAGTTTGACCCGGTGAAAGGCAGCATCTTCAAAACCTACACCACGGGCGAAAAACACCGTCAACAGCCGATCGCAGCCGTCGGAAATTATTACGCGCCGTGCGTGGATGGCAAATTGGCGGTCGTGAAGACAGGAAATTTGCTGGTCGACAAGTGGTTTTGTTGGGGCGGGAATTCAGGACGGAGTAATCGGGCGGAGTGAACGCTGAGCGTTGTAGGGAATGTCGGAACGATCAGGATGAAGGATGAAAGATGAAGGAACTTTGCTCTTTCATCTTTCATCTTTTCACCGCCGAGCCCATCCACACCATTAGGAGCCAAATATGCCGCGCAATAGGAAAATGGGACGAAACGAACCCCTTATTCCTTGTAAAACTTCTTGCCGACGACTCCAGATTCGGTCGTGAGCTCCACGTAGTAGATGCCGCTGGCGAGCGTGGAAACATTCAATTCCATCTTTTCCACCCGATCGACCTTGACGTCGGTGAGGACTTTTCCTACGACATCGTAGATCTTGACCTGTGAAAATACGGTTGACGATGTCACGACCATCTTGTCGGTTGCAGGATTGGGATACAGGGCGACGCCGACTTCCAAATCTGCTGCCGTCACCGCAACGGTTGCACAGGCCTTTTGCGTGAGGCCGTGGGCATTAAAATAGGCGTCAAAATCAGCTGCACTGCCGATGGGCCACATGTCGCCCTCGAGAATGGCGCGGTTGGGAGCGATCAAAATGTAGGTGGGAAAAGCGGTAACGCCATAGGCGTTGACGACAGCATTTCCCCCACCCTCGATACCGCTGATGGTCGGAAAGCCAGCATTTCCTCCCAAGAATGTCAGCTCATAATCAATACACTGGGCATCGGTGTTTCCCAAATCCACAGAAATGAAGAATACATCCTCCGTGTTGCAACCATAATTCGTGTAGGACTCCTTGAAATAACCACACGTGGCTTGACAGGGTCCGCAGGTGGTGAAGAAGAAGTCCACGCATACATGTTTGCCTGCATTGAGCAAGTCAAACAAATTGTGCGTGCCGCCATACGTATCGGTGACCGTGAAGTCCACGGCCGTGGTGAGCGTAGTTTGCGCATTTGCAAAGGCGACACCCAAAAGCAAGAGCCAAACGAGAACAAGGGTATTTTTCATTTCATTCAATGTTTTTAGAAGCCAATTCCTTGTAATCAACAAAATATTTCCGAGGATAGCAAGGTGGATGGGATTGTTTTGGGGGCTGATTTTGACCTGAAGAGGGCTGGTTTTGAGCAGATGCCGCATATCTTTGTATGCAATGACCTCCGGCTTCCTCCAAAAACTCTGGGACTTTGAGCTCACACCTGAGCGGGCGCTCCGGCAGCGCTGGGTGCCGGCTTGGGCGATCGTGACGATGGTCATTTATGTGCTCATGGAAGTCGTGATCCTCGCCACGGCCACTGTCGTGAGCTTCTCGGCCTACTTGGATTTGCAGGCGCGTGGCTTCGATGCGCCCAATTCCTACGACTTCACGACGCAGGTTTTTCCATGGCTGTACATCGTGTTGCTGGTGATCTGCGTCGGTTTTCGCATTTTCATCGGCATGGAGGGGTATTTTTTTCGGCCGCGCAAGGACATGGACCGTAGGCAGTTTTACCGCAACATGCTGGTGTACAATCCGGCGTCGGTGGGCACGCTGTTTCTGCATTTTTTGATCGCGGCGTTGCTGGGCTTGGGTTTCTGGGCGGCTGGATTCAATTTTTCGACAGGCTTTGATTTCATCCTGCGATCGGGGGCCGAGTTGCGGCTATGGATCCAAGACTATGTCCCTACCTTGGTCCAATTGCCGTACAAATGGATGGCGCTTGTGTTGGTCGTGACTTTGCACTCGTTTACGGCCTATTTCGAGCATTGGCTCACGCACAAGAACCGCTTCCTGTGGCACGTGGTGCATGCCCCGCATCACATGCCCGACATGTTGCATCCGCTGGGATCGCCCCTCGCCAACAGCTTTGATTTTTTCCTCATCCCCGTGCGCGTGGTGGTGGGCGCGATCGTGACCAAGCTCGTCTTTGCCGAACCCTTGATCATGGAAAGCGCCTTGTATGCCTTGGTCCTGTATTGTTTTGAGATATTCAACCATTCCTCGGCACATTACGACATCGTGTCCCGCAGCCGCATATTGCGTTTCATTTTCAAGATCGGCGGCGGTCAAGGGGTCTACCATTACCTCCATCATTCCTCGGCCGAGCGCCATCAGATGGTGAATATGGGCGCAGGCATTTGGCTCATCTGGGACAGGCTATTCGGCACTTTTGAAGAACCACCCTTGGAAAAACCCGAAGTCGGCTGGACCGACAATCCCGAGGTCTATCACAATCCGATCCGCGTCGTCTTTGGCGGCCCGGCAAGGATTTGGTACGAGTTGCGGCACAATCGCGGGTTTGGAATGCGGATGCGGATCTTGTTTGGGTCAGTGATGTGGAATCCGCCGGTGACGGTGGATTATTTGAAGAAGGGGGGGAAATAGGAAGGATGACATGTGAAAGAAGACATTGCTCTTTTACAGCGTCATTTTCAATTCCTTCAGTATCGCCTCAAATTCCTGTTTCTTCTTCTTTGCTACGGGGATCATCGTACCATGGTCCATCGTGAGCAGGTTTTCGCGTATTTCTTGACGTGGTTCAGGATGTAGCTGCGGTGTATGGCCTTTTGGTGTGTGGGTAAATGAAATCACTGAATATGAATGGATATGTCTGAACTCAAATATGAAATCCGCCGAATGCTGCTTGCTTTCATTCAAGAAATTGAAGCCAGCAAATGGCAAGGCAAAGAGCGTGAACTCGTTTCACATTTTGCGTTTTCCCAGCTGGTGAAAAACGTTGGTTGCTGCCCCGACCTCTACGACACGGCTCAAATTGCGATCGAAGTGCGCGTGAAGCAAGTGCCCGGGGGCAGCAAGGCCAATGTCTGCAAAGACATGATGATATGGCCCAAACCCGGACAAACCTTCATGAATACCGCTGCCGTGCCACTTTGCATCATCGAATGGAAGCATCGCCTCAAGGAACCATTTCCTTATGATGTTGAGTGGTTGATGGACTATACAAGGCAGCATCCCGACTGCTTTGGGGTTGCGCTTACCGTCGAGAATGAGGCAAGGTACCGCCTGCGTGCCACGCTTGTGGAGAAGGGCAAGGTTACTGCGGATAATTGGATATGATTGGAAGGGCTGGGTGAAATGCCTTGGTACAGTGCTTGCGCAGGACATCGACCAAGGTTTTTGCAGATACCAAATGAATCTGATGGGTTTTGCCATCATCTGGCCGTCACCGCTTTTCACGCTTCGCAGCCCGCAGCTGCTCGATACCTGCTACAACGGCATCTTCCCATTCGTACTTTTCGTCCTTGCTCGGGTCGTAAGGCGGCAGCTCAGGAATATGCACCCCCAATTCCTCCAGCAAAGCGGTTGCCTGTGTGAGCGCGTAGCGTTGGACATAAGGCTCGCCGTCTGCCCAAGCCGATTTGTAGGCGGCAAACGCATATTCCTCTGCCTTTTTTTTGTCGCCAATTGCCAGCCATAGCTTGGCAATGAGGCCAAAGGCGGGTTGTGG
>JANMIM010001416.1:0-2664 GCA_031375795.1 Bacteroidota bacterium | reverse complement strand
GCTCGTGGCACCTTCGACCCTGTCGATGTTGTTTCAATTGGCGGAGGGAAGTGCCGACCCAGATCTCGAAGGAAGCGCTCCGATATGGAGCATTTTGGTCGACAACCAATGGCGCGATTTGCGTCGCCGCGACATCCTGTTTGATTCCACCGACGAATTGATCGCCACTGGGGTGATGCGCTTCGATTTTGATGGCGATTTTGCGGTAGGAAATACCTTGCTGAGCAAGGATCTACATTGGTTGCGGGCGCGCATTGCCGAGCACACACCTGCGTATATGAAGGCGGTGGAAATTGTGGCACAGGCGGCAGTCGTGAGCTTCAGGGACCATGGCAACAATCCCATTCACCTCGCGAAAGCCCTGCCCAGCGGGACGATCAATGCCTTGGCGATCAACGATCCCACGGTCAAGTCGGTCGTGCAGCCTTACGGGAGTTTTGGTGGGAAATTGCCCGAAAAGGCCGACGAGTTCATCACGCGGGTGAGTGAGCGCCTGCGCCACAAGCAGCGCTCGATCAATGTCTGGGACTATGAGCACATGGTGCTGGAGCAATTCCCCTCGATTTACAAGGTGAAATGCCTCAACCACTCCGAATACAAGGCAGACCATACCGACCGGCATGATTGGGAGATTTCCCCCGGTTTTGTGACGATCGTGTGCATCCCAGACCTGCGCAACCTCAACGGAGTCAATCCGTTTGAGCCCAAGACATCGGTGAGGATCCTGAAAAAGGTCGATGCATTCCTGCGCAACCATATTTCGGCATGGGTCGACCTCAAGGTAGCCAATCCGCTCTATGAGGAAATCTCGATTGCTTGTCACGTGGGTTTTGTCGCAGGCAAGGATCCTGGCTATTACACCCAGCAGCTCGATATTGCGATCCAGCGTTTCCTCTCGCCATGGGCATTTGACAATGAGAAGGAAATCGTGTTTGGCGGGAAAATACATGCATCGCAAATCATCCGGTTCATCGAGCAGCAGGACTATGTGGATTATGTTTTGAATTTTCAGATGAATCACGTCGTCGCGGGCGTGATGACGAGGGACATCCAAGAGGCCGTAGCCACTACAGGCCGCTCCATTCTCGTGTCTGCCACCACGCATGCGATCACGAGCGTGAAGGCAAATTGTGCAGATTGTATTCCTAGCCCGATCGGAATGCCGGTGACCGAATGTTGCGGGGCAGATGCTGACAATGCAGGGTGAACCACCTCAAAAAAGAAACAACATGGCAGTCGATACAACATCCATCTCCCGTCCTCAGAGCCCAAACCCGAGTTTGGACTATGAGCAGCTCTTTTTGGAGGGCTTGCGGCATATCGAGGCATTGTCTGGAAAAATCTGGACCGACTACAATGCCCATGACCCTGGCATTACAATCCTGGAAGTGTTGGCATACGCCATCACCGAGTTGGGTTATCGCTGCGACTTTGAACTGAAGGATATCATTGAGCCGGGACCTCAGGATGCCATCCTCAACAATTTCTTCAGCCTCGCCAATGTCGGCAGCAATGCCCCCTTGACGATCAGTGACTTCCGGAAATTGATCATCGACATCCAAGGCAATCGCAATGCTTGGCTCGAAAAGGTGGTCCCGCAGACAGGGAGCAGCTACGCCGATATGCCTCGGCTGTTTTGGGTGTCAGATGGCACCGACGTTAGCCATTTGGCCTACCTCAACAACGACGGCTCTGTCCCCACGCACTTGCAGGAAATCAACATCAAGGGCTTGTATGATGTCTATCTTCAATTTGAAGAACACCCCGATTTTGGAGACCTCAACGACAACTCCCTGACAGGGGAATTCAAAATCAAACCGATCGGGCAGACAAGCGCTTTTCCCTTTGAACTGGAATTCGAATTTCCAGTGTGGGAAAAAATGCAAGTAGAGATGGGCTTGCTGCAAACCTTCCTTGCCAGCGACCCTACTGCCACCTTGTTGCAGTTGGCCGTAACCAACACCATCAAAAATACCAATGAGGCCCTCTCCTTTGAAATTGAAGTCAATATATCACCTGTTGTCGGTTCGACTTTTACGTTGAATTTGCCTGTTCGGGTGCTCAGCAACCAAGAATTGATCTTGAATCCAGATGAATTCTTGTATCGTTTGAAGCAACAAATCGATGGCAAGGACCTCAAGGTCGTAAGCGGCGAATATGTCGCAGCAACACCCGATGAGGTATCGATGGCGCGGGTGATTTGGGACTATATTACGCGCTGGATTGAGATCAAGGGCATCCTCAAAAGAACCGAGATCGTCCTCGCCGACCACCGCAATCTCTGTGAGGATTTCCATGCCATCTATCCGATGAGTCTCCAAGAGATCGGGTTGTCGCTGGAATTGGATGTCGTACCTGGATCGGATTGTGAAGCAATCTTGGCGGAGGTCTATTACCTCACGGAGCAATATTTGTCTCCCGTGGTGAAGTTTTATTCCTTGCGTGAAATGCTGGACAAAGGCTATGCCGCAGAGGAAATCTTCAGGGGGCCTTGGTTGTTGAATGGCTTCATCGATGAAAATGACCTCGCATTTTACCAACGGCGCGAGATCATCTACACCTCTGATTTGGTGCAGACCTTCATGAAAATTGAAGGCGTGCGCGCTGTGAAGCAAATTGCATTTTCGCATTACAAGGCTGGCAAGTTGCAGGTCTCGGTTGTGA
>JANMIM010001410.1:0-9918 GCA_031375795.1 Bacteroidota bacterium | reverse complement strand
AGAACCTCGGCGAGGAGGTCTCCTTCCTGTTCAACCTCGGCCAATACCTGAAACTCTACGGGGTGATCCTGTTGCTGGCATTGATCGCAGCGGCACACTTCCGGTTGAATTATTTCACGAATTCGATCCGCCTGCGCAAGGTGGAGGTGTTTTTGCTGTACTGGTTTGGTGCGGCGCTGATCACGGTGATGGTGGGCGGCGGGCGGTTGTACCTGCACTACTTCATCTTGATGGTGCCGCCGGTTGCGATCTATGCCTCCAAGTTTTTTGAGATGCGCATGAATCCGTGGCTGCGGCAGCTCGCCTTCATCGGGGCCATGGCCATGCCGGTGTACACATTTGGGGTTTTTGCAGTGAGCGCATTCCCCAGCACCTTCAAAATGGTCGATCCCTACCTGAACGAAGACGGGTGGATCTCTGGCCTCAGGCATGAGCTCAATGATCCCCATCCGCTGGAAAAATACATCGACCGCAGCAAGGTCAAGAATGGCATCTTGGTCATGGACTATGAGCCCAAGATCTACGCAAGCCTGGGACTGCCTTGCGCGACCCGCTACACCAACTTTTCATTGGCCTTCTACAAGCTGGCAGCATTCAGGGGCCTCACCGGCAAGGGCTTGATTTCACGCACGGAATCGTTGGTGGACACCTACCGTGCCTTCAGGGACGAGTTGCCGGAATACATCATCGACCCACGCAACCTGTTTCCCACGCTGCGGGAAAAGATCCCGATCCTCTTTGGGCAATACGACGCGCGCTTGGTGACGGTGGGCGACCACAGTTACAAAATTTATTACCGCTGAGAGGCCCGCTAGGCGATAGAGGGGGCCGTATGCCCCTTTTGGGGTGCAAAGTCTCGGATTCATTGTAAATCCTTTGCCCAAATCGTTGCCACTCCAAGGAGCATTCCCTATTTTTACCCCTTCTTATCAAAAACGTATCTCCGCATGAAATTTGGCGTCGTCACATTCCCTGGCAGCAATTGTGATTTTGACTTGATCTACGCGCTTCGCGAGAACCTCGGTCAGCAGGTGGTTCAGCTCTGGCACAAGGACCACGACCTTCAAGGTTGCGACTTCATCTTCTTGCCCGGCGGCTTCAGCTATGGCGACTACCTGCGCTCAGGCGCGATCGCCCGCTTTTCGCCGATCATGGACGAGGTCGCTGCACACGCCAAAAAGGGCGGCTATGTGATGGGCATCTGCAACGGGTTTCAGGTACTCACCGAGGCGAGCATGCTTGAGGGCGCGCTCATTCGCAACACATCCTGCAATTTCATCTGCAAGAATGTCTTCATTCGCCCAGCCACCAAAAACAGCATCCTCACCGCCAAGCTGCTGCCCACCAAGGGCTACAAGATCCCCATCGCCCACGGCGAAGGCAATTTCTACGCGCCCGACGACATGCTGCGTAAGCTCGAAGACAATGATCAGGTGCTCTTTCGCTACTGCAATGAAAAGGGTGTCGTGTCTCCCGAGGCCAATCCCAATGGCAGCATGAACGAGATCGCCGGCATCACCAACCGTAGCCGCAATGTGTTTGGGATGATGCCCCACCCCGAGCGCGCCGCCGACAACCTGCTTGGAAACATGGAAGGCATCAAGCTGCTCGAGAGCCTCTTGGCTTGATTTTTGTGCCGCGTTCGGGAAAATCTAGGATTCTATGAAAACGATGAAAAATGTCCTGCTGCTTTTGCTCACCATCGGTTTGGCACTCTCCACACGGGCACAGAAAAAGGAAAGCGAGGCTGCGGTCGTAAAATTTTCCCTGGCTGAAAACGACAATCTCAAGGTCGGGCAGACAGTGAAGTTCCAGATCGAGGCGACACCCAAGGAAGGCTGGCACGTGTATTCGGCGCTGCCGAGTGAGGAGGGCGCCTATATGCCTGCTGCGCTGGGCTGGGAACTCGACAGTCGGGGCTTCACGGCCAGCGACAAGTTGCTAGAAGAGGGGGCGATGACCAGTAGCCTGGACGACATTATGGGCGGAACGGTGCGGTACTACAAAGCAAAAGTCCTATTTTCACAAGAAATCAAGCTCACGGAGAAGGAAGTGATCCTCGTCGGCTTTTTTGATTACATGGCCTGCAACGAGGAAAAATGCATTCCGCTCACGGCGGAGTTCAAGCTCGAAACCAAGGCCAAGGAATAAGATCGAATTGCAAAATCGCGCATGAATAAATTGTCTCGTTTGCACTTGCTCAAGTCGTCGCTGCTCCTTTGGATGCTGTTGGCGGCTTCTTTCGTTCAGGGTCAGGGCCTTCCTACGTTTGAGGGGAAGGACAAAAATTGCCCGGAGGCCGATTTTGCCTTGGTGACGGCGATCCCCAAGGAGCTCTGCGTGGGCGACATCGTGACGTTTACGTTCAAAGGCAAGGTCAATGTCGAAGGCTGGCACTTGTACTCGGCTCGCCAAGACGGCAATACGGCTTACAATCCGACGCTGTTGGAGATTTTTGCAGACGAGAGCAAGGGCATCAAGCTCAAAGGCAAGATGACCGAAAACCACAAGCCTGAGGAGGTCGACGACAAGCTGATGGGCGGCTTGATCCGCAGCTTTCATGAAAAGCAGGTCGATTTTACGCAAAAGCTCGAAATCACTGGCCCTGATGTGGTCTTGGTGGGGCAGCTGTCTGCGCAGACTTGTACCGAAGAGGGCATGTGCAAATTCTTGAAGTTGCCGGTCGAGTGGACCGTCAAGGCCAAGGATTGCGGCACGGGTGCGGTGGGTGATCCTGCAGGCGACACGACGAGCGTCGCGTCGGGCGATACGCTGGCCGCGACTGCCGCGACGGCTCAGTACACATTTCTCCCCTACGACAGCACCAAAACCCTGAGCGACAACGTCAAGAGCCAAAAATTGCTCTTTCCCGAGCTCACGCAGATGCGTGGGGCGGAGGCAGTCTGTGGTTTTGCGCACTTGGAGCAAGCGCGCGCCTATGCCGGCAAGGTGGGTAGGCCGCTGTTTTTGAATTTTACCGGGCACACGGTGAGCGGTGGGGGGGAAATCCCTGCAAAACTTTTCCAGAATCCGGTCGTCGACTCGATCTTGCGCCACCGTGTGGTCGTGGTGGACTTGTATGCCGACGACAAATCCACCGAAACTGCGGGCCTCTTGATGACCGACGGATCCCAAGCGAAGACTTTGGGTGAATATTGCATTGACCTGCAGTCTAAGAAATTTGGGACGATCTCCCAGCCATGGTTTGCGGTGGAGGATGAGAAAGGCGTCTCTTATGGCGTCTCGATCGGCTACACCCCCGATGCCGCCAAGTTTGCGACATGGCTCAAGGGATGCATCGCCGAGTACTACACCGACAAAGGCAAGGCCGAGGCCCCCTATTTGCCCAAAAAGCAGGCAAAGTCAGAAGAGGCCGCGACCCAGATCAGCGATTGCAGCCCCTCGACACTGTGGTCGAGCTTTTTCATTGCCTTCATCGCCGGCTTGATCGCCATCCTCACGCCTTGTGTGTTCCCGATGATCCCCATGACTGTGAGCTTCTTCGTGAAGCAAGGCGAGGGTGCCGAGAACCGCTCCAAAGGCATCCGCAACGGCCTCATTTATGCCGGGTCCATCATTTTCATCTACGGATTCGTCGGATTCCTGATCTCGTTGATCTTTGGCGGCAAGGCCCTGTACATCCTGGGCAGCCACCCCATTCCCAACATGATTTTCTTCTTGATCTTTTTTGTCTTCGCGCTGTCGTTTTTGGGAATGTTTGAAATCACGCTCCCCAGTAAGTGGAGCACTGCTACCAACAACAAGGCCTCGGCAGGCGGATTTCTGGGGCCATTTTTTATGGCGCTCACACTGGTCATCGTATCGTTTTCCTGCACAGGTCCGATTTTGGGCGCAGCGCTGGTACAAACGACGCAAGGTGCGGAGTGCGGTTGGAAACCCTTTGTGGCCATGCTGGGGTTTGGATTTGCATTTGGCATACCCTTTGGTTTGATGGCCATGCTGCCCAAGCTCATGGAGAAACTGCCCATGGCTGGCGGCTGGATGAATACGGTGAAGGTCGTCTTCGGCTTCCTGGAGCTGGCCTTGTGCATGAAGTTCTTGAGCAATGCTGACCAAGTCATGCAATGGGGTCTGCTCGACCGCCAGATCTTCCTCGGCATCTGGATCGTGATCTTCATCTGCATCGCCTTCTACTTTTTTGGCTGGATCCTGCTCCCACACGATGAGAAGAAGGAAAACATCAAAGTCCCTCGACTTCTGATGGCCATCGGCGTGCTGGGATTTGTGATGTACCTCATCCCCGGCCTCTGGGGTGGGCCGCTCCCGATGATGGAGGGCCTCTTGCCGCCGATGAACAAAGACATCGGTGTGAAGTTCCTGCCCCACCAACTCGCCGAGGAGGGTACACTCAACTCCGAGATCTGCAAAACCGAGCGCGTCAATGCACATATCGGCATCGAAAACGAAGCCCATGGTTTCTGCATGTTCTATGACTTTGACCAGGCGCTCGCCTTCGCCAAGGAAAAGAACAAGCCGCTCTTTGTCGACTTCACGGGCCATACCTGCGCCAACTGTCGCAGGATGGAGCAACAAGTCTGGCCCGACGACATCGTGCGCAAGCTGCTGCTCGAGGAGTATGTGATGGTCTCCCTCTATGCCGACGATGAAACATCGTTTGAGAAGCCCATGCTGAATGCCGAAGGCAAGAAACTGCGCACGGTCGGCGCATGGGTCGTCGACTACCAAAGCCGCCGATTTGGCACCATCGCCCAGCCGCTCTATGTGCTCATGGACCACGACGAGAGCGAAATGGCGCCTCCAAAGGGCTTCGACTTGAGCGTGGAGGGCTACAAAGCGTTTTTGGAGTCGGGCATCGCTGAATTCAACAAGCGCCATGGCTTGACCGCCAAGGCCCCTGTCGTGGAATAAAATACAAAAAGTAGGGGCAGCGCATGCGCTGCCCACCTTATGGATATGCTGCTCGCACGAAATGCATACGCTGCCCGTGCGGTATGCTTTCAAATCGTGGGAATGGCAGCGCATGCGCTGCCACTACAGCATGCAGATAGATAAAAAAAGCCCCGCCATTTTGGAGTGCCGGGGCAAAATATGGGGGGTGTTGGAAATACTTTGGAGGGAAGCCGGCTACATCGCCAGCTTGTGGATCGAGGGTTTGGAGCGACTCACCTTGTGCATCGACTTGAATTCCTTCAATTCGCCCACAAAAAGCTTGTCGTCAAACGTGAACAAAGGCGCCAATTCCTGAAACAAATCATCGGCTTTGTCAAATGTATCGATCAGGATCGTGCCTTCGGCAATGTAGCTGAGCGCGCCACCGTAGCGGTTCTTGAGCAAGTCCACAAGTTCATTGGCTTTGAAGTCCGTGAACTGAAATCTGACGATTATTGCACTCATAGTAGGAGTTGGGTGATGATTCAGGTGTTCAAAATACCAATCAATACGTAACTTCGCACCTGTAGTTTATCCACATGTACACAAGTTGAAAGCCATGGAGATGTTGAAAAGCGCTGTAAAGCTCACTCAGTTTAGTCACGGGGCAGGTTGCGGGTGCAAAATTGCGCCGGCCGTTCTGGATAAAATCTTGCACAGCGCGATCCCCGCGATGCCCGATGCGCGGCTCCTGGTGGGCAACGACAGCCGCGACGACGCGGCCGTGTATGACTTGGAAAACGGCATGGGCATCATCAGCACGACCGACTTTTTCATGCCGATCGTCGACGACGCCTACGACTTCGGGCGCATCGCGAGCGCCAACGCGCTCAGCGACGTGTATGCGATGGGCGGCACGCCGCTGATGGCGATCGCGATCCTGGGTTGGCCGGTGGGCAAGATTCCCGAGGAGGTGGCCGCGCAGGTTTTGGAAGGCAGCCGGGCGATCTGCCGCGAGGCGGGCATCAGCCTCGCGGGTGGGCACAGCATCGACAGCCCAGAGCCGATCTTTGGCTTGGCTGCCACGGGCATTCTGGATTTGACCCACCTCAAGCGCAACGATACTGCCCGGGCGGGCGACATCCTGTACCTCACCAAGCCGCTCGGCATCGGCGCGATGAGCACCGCGCAAAAACGCGGCCTGCTCAGTGATGTCGACCTCGCCACCATCGTGGCCCTCATGACCACCCTCAACAAGCCCGGCGCCGTCTTTGGCAAGCTCGCCTACGTGCATGCGATGACCGACGTCACGGGCTTTGGCCTGCTCGGGCACCTGAGCGAGATGTGCTTGGGCGCGGGTCTGAGCGCGGAGATTGACTTTGCGGCCATTCCCAAGATCCCTGCGGCACCCGGCTACATCGCCCAAGGCTGCGTACCCGGCGGCACCAAGCGCAACTGGGATAGCTATGGCCATCGGGTGCAGCCGCTCGCACCAGAGGTGCGTGACCTGCTCGCCGACCCACAGACGAGCGGCGGCTTGCTCGTCGCCGTCGATCCAGCCCATTGCGCGGATTTTGAAGCACTTGCGGCTACGCTGCACCTGCCTGCTGCTCCGCGACCCATTGGTCGGATGGTTGCTGGGGGGGGATTGATTGCGGTGGTTTGAATCGTAGTAGGTGATAGGTAGTAGGTAGCAGGTAGTAGGTTTGCAGCTTCGCTGCCACCTTCTACCTGCTACCTACTACCTGCGACCTTTTCCCAAAACCTTCGCAAGGCAAAAATTTCGCCACCCGAGCCGGAAAAGTCAGCGCAAAATTTCGCAACCTTCATCCTGGCAAATTCTAGGCGCATTGCTCGGAGAATCGGCCCGAAATCGGTCAAAATTTTTCCCCATTTGCCTTGATTTTTTGGGGGAGCAAATTTGGCCAATAAACAATAGGGCAAATCCCTAGGGCGTTTTCCATTCAACCTTTTATCACTTGTATGGATTATAAAATCAAGTATCCCACTTTGCTCTTGTTGTTCGTTCTTTCCTTTTTTTCCACCCGCAGCCATGCACAGCCCAGTGGTTGCCTGGCATCGTTCTTTGCGAATACCAATGGCTGCCCGACCATTGTATTCGTCGACCAATCCACCCCCGGCTCCAGTCCTATCCAGAGTTACACCTGGACCTTCGGCGACGGCGGATTTACCACGGGGCCGAACCCAACCCACACGTACACGGCAGGCGGAACCTACCACGTCTGCCACAGCATCTACGCGCAAGACCTCTGCACCAGTACGTTTTGCGAGGACATCACGGTGACCTGCCTGCCTACGGGCGTGGAGGCTCCTGCGACTGATGGCGTGTTGCGGCTGCGGTCCAATCCGGTTACGGACGATCGGCTGGAGCTGGTATTGCCTGAGAAAATGGCGGGAAAGCTTGCCCTCGAGCTGTATGCTGCGGGCGGAACGCTGCTGCAAAAATGGGAAACCGTTTGCGCAACAGGAGATTGTGAGTTGGAATTTCCCAGGGAAGCGGGCGTGTACATGCTCAGGGTCACGGGGAAAAACGGGGTGGCACAGGTGTTGCGCATCTTGAAAATGTAAACCGAGCGCAGGGCTAGATCCCTTCCATCGCGGCGACAAACGCCATGTAGTTTGTCGCTGCCATCCAATCATGCGCCCGAGCTGAATGCAGTTTGGGCGCTTGGTTTTGGATGGGTTTGTGATTGTCCTTGCGCAACGATTGTTTTTCATGCTGCCTGACTTCAATCTGGGGGCAATGCCTTGTTTTTTGATTTGATTTGCGGCAGTTTCGTATGGGGATCAAATTCCGGTCTCCCTTTTCAATTGTCCATCCACCCGTGATCACCGCGATTATCATCACCAAAAACGAAGCCCGCAACATCGGTCGGTGCCTGTCGTCGCTGGTGGGGATCGCCGACGAGGTGATCGTGCTCGACGGGCAGTCGACCGATGGCACGCAGTCGATCTGCCGTGCGGCGGGCGCGACGGTTGTGGACCAGCCATGGCTGGGCTATGCCGCCACCAAAAACTTGGGCAACGACATGGCGGCCCATCCCTATATCCTTTCGCTGGATGCCGACGAGGTGATCGGGCCCGAGTTGCGCGCGGCGATCTTGGCGGTGCGGGGCAACTTGGAGGGGGCTTACAGCTTCAATCGGCTTGCGTTTTATTGCGGGGAGGCGATCCGGCATTGCGGGTGGTACCCAGATGTGAAGACGCGGCTCTTCCCGCGTGGGCGCGCCCGCTGGGAGGGCGCCTACGTGCACGAGGAGCTTAGGCCCGATGCTGGACTGGAAGTGCAGCATTTGGCGGGTGATTTGTTGCATTACACATATTATAGTGTCGCCGAGCACCGCGAGCGTGCACGTAAATATGCCACCCTCGCTGCTGAGAAGCTGCGAAGCCGAGGCGCGCTGGGGCTGCTGCTGAAAGCTGCATTCAGCCCGGGATGGCGATTTTTTCAGATGTATTGGCTGCGAATGGGCTTTTTAGACGGCTGGCGCGGCTGGCGGATTTGCACGATCACGGCGCGGGAGGTTTGGTGGAAGTATTGGTGGGCGCTGCGGGGGGAATGAGTTGGCTTTTCAAAACCGCAGACAGCGATGAGCCAGCATCGCCAGAGGTTCGCAGAGTCAAGCAAATTTCCCGATATTTGATTCAACGCGATACGACTACTGATGAGACAGGTGCTTCGGTTTGTTTTGGTTCTGGTTTTTGGGTTGCTTGCAAGGCAAATGTCGGCGCAGGCTGGGGATATGGATCTGAAGCCCAGCCAGCAAAAGCATTTCACCTGGACACTTCAAGGACTCGAGAAACTGGGAGAAACAGAGACACGCACGGTCGGCGTTTTGCAAAATGGCAAAGTCCTCGTGCAGCAGGTAATCTCGGGAGAAGTCTTTGAATTTGACTTGAATCCCAAGTTGGCGCGAGGCAAGACTGTAGAAGTTTGGCTCAAGGGTGAATATGAAAAAGAGGGCAAATCCTATTCGACTGGAGACTATTTCAGGGGTGGCTTGGGCCTTAAACGTTGTGAACAAGTCGTTTATGTGATTCGTCAGCAGAATTGTATGGGCATCAACCCATTCAAATAGTTTCTTATGGCCGCGAATCCAATGAAAATCAATTACCCCAAGACAATGCAACAATTCACCTCCATGCAGAGCCCGGTCGGCTACCTGCGCATCGATGGCGACGATGGCGGCATCACGGCGGTGAATTTTGTGGAGGAGGATCCCGGGCAGAGCGAATATGTCCCAGACTGCCTCAAGACCTGCCGATTGCAGCTCCAAGAATACTTTGATGGCAAGCGCAAGGTCTTTGACTTGCCGCTCAAGCCGCAAGGTACCGACTTCCAAGGGCAGGTCTGGAATGCCCTGCTCGGTATCCCGTTTGGGTCCGTACGCAGCTACCGCGACATCGCCTATGCCCTCAAAAACGCCAAAGCGATCCGCGCCGTGGGCACCGCCAACGGCCAAAACCGCATTTCCATTATCATTCCCTGCCACAGAGTGATCGGTACCTCGGGCGACCTTACAGGTTACGCCGGCGGCCTTTGGAGAAAAAAATGGCTGCTCGAGCACGAGCAATCCATCGACTACGGCAAGCAAGGCTCGCTTTTCTGAGTATTTCAATTTTCGAAATATCCTGTTGCAACATCAATTTTTGCATCAACCTTACAGCCCCTAACAACGGTAAAATATTCTTTGTAAATTCACTGATATGCTATACCTGTAGGGTATTTCTCGTTCATACAAAAAAATAGGAGGGTATCATGAGGCTAGGAAATGAAAGGTCGCGCGATTTCAAGGATGAATCCCAGACCAAGAGCAGTTCGGATTTGGAGCGTCGCCGCATCGAGAAAAGGCTGCGCGAGATCAAAGGCAGACGTGTGGATTTTGACAAGTGGTAACTTTTCCATCATGTCCTCGCCCACGCGAGGCTGTACATAAGAAAACAGGGCCTCAGATTAATTTCTGGGGCCTCTGTCTTTGTTTCCCGGTCGTCGGCCACCTTTTTTCCGTTGGTCGGCCATCCCCAGCAGTTTTGGGGATGGCCGAC
>JANMIM010001320.1:0-2433 GCA_031375795.1 Bacteroidota bacterium | reverse complement strand
CTGCTCGGTCGTATTGGGCGGGCTGCCGTGGATCGTGCGGTTGTCAAAGAGGATGGTTTGCCCCGCCTTCATCGGCACGAGTTGCAGGTAGGGAAAGATCGTGAACATATGCTCGCCCAGCGGCGTCTTGAACTGCGGGCTAGGGGAGCAACGCGGCCAATTGAAAAACTTGTGGCTTCCTTTGATCACGCCCAGGCAACCATTGTCCATGTCCACATCCACAAGCGGCGTCCACAATGTCCCCGACCAATATTGGCTTTCGTCCACAAATGTCCAGTCTTGATGCGGTGGCACGACGCCCTTGGGATTGGTTTCCTTGATGACAAAACTGGCCGTGAAGATCTTGAAGTCCTGGAAAATCTCCTCCACCCGTGGCGTGAGGAGCCGGTACAGTTCCTCGGTGGCCGCCATGGACTGTGCACGGTCCTTGTCGTCGAGGCTCACATGAAAGCCATAGCTGGGCTTCTCGACCGGGGTGTGACGCTCATAATAATCCTTGAGGTAGGAGACCTCCTCCGCATTCAACAAATCCAGGACGATGTAACCATCGCGCTCAAATTGCTCCTGTTGGCTCAAATCCTTGAAAATCTGTTTCATCGTCACTCCTTGATCATAGACTGTCCTAGAAAGGTACAAAATAAGGGAATTTTTGATGGCTCCCTAGGATGAATCCTAGGGGAATAAGGGCAATTGCTCTCAATTAACCGATTGGGGCTTGTTCTTTGTTCGTCATACCGCTCCGTAGGAGCCGTCTCTTGGTAGCGAGGGGCGGAAGCCCCTCGTTCGCGTCAAATAACGGTTGATGCGCCCCGAAGGGGCCGCCTCTGTGCGAAACATTGAATCGTGTGAATAGAGACGGCCCCTTCGGGGCGTACCGAATTTCGCATCTCAAACCCGGTGCTCCCGCACCGGGCTACCGAGAGACGGCCCGTTGCGGGCGTAACTGGGATCCACTCCATGAGTCCATCTAGATTTTGAAATTAAGAACGATTGCCCTGCTACGGGAATTCATGCTGTGGTGCTGCTGCGACAGCGTGGTTCTGAAATTCATGGCGAAGAAGGCTCACCATGAATTTCAGAACACCGTTGTTTCAAAGCCACCACGAGATGACTGGCCCTGGCCTCCAGGCAAGGGGCAAAGGGATATAAAAAGAGGGCCGCACCCCACGGCACGGCCCTCTTTGGAAATCATTGGATCAGCGATTAGCGCTGCACCACAAAACGCTTCTGTGCAGTCTTGCCATCGACAGTCACGCGCAGGGTATAGATACCCGTCGCGAAGTCGGCAAGGCTCACTTCTTGCTTGTAGATGCCGCTAGGCTGGTTGGTGGTCTCACGCACCACGACCACGCCGCGTGCATCGGCCACTTCATAGTTCACATCGCCCGTCACATCCATCGGCACCGTAAAGGTGAAACGGCCTGTGTTGGGGTTTGGATACAATCCCAATGGGAAGGAGTTCATCGCGTCGGCGACGCCCACACACACATACACGACGATCACGTCGGTGTCGGTGTTGGAGCAGCCGTTGCCATCGGTCACCAAGTAGGTGATGGTGTGGGTACCCACGCCAGCCACTGAAGGTGTG
The DNA here is from genome assembly GCA_031375795.1 of Bacteroidota bacterium. GTDB lineage: Bacteria > Bacteroidota > Bacteroidia > J057 > JADKCL01 > JADKCL01. Next base: position 845 of record JANMIM010001320.1, on the reverse strand, counting down.
AAGTTGTTGCCTGCCACACCGGGACCGCTGAAGGTACCGCCGGCTGGAGAACCACCGTTGAGGGTGATTGCAGAGGTCTGTGTCGAGCACAAGCTGTCCACACCCAAGGTCAAGGCCACGGTAGGCAAAGCGTTCACGACGACATCGATGGAGTCAGAACCACCGCAACCAAAGGTGTCGGTCACTGCAACACCGTAGGTGCCAGAGGCGTTGACGGTGATGGTCTGCGTCGTAGGACCGGTGGTCCAGACGTAGGTAGCAGGCGTGAGGCCAGCATCCAGTACAACGGATCCGCCAGCGCAGAAGGATGTGTCAGCACCCAGGCTGATGATCGGATTTGGGGTAAAGGTGATGGCGATCGAGTCAGTGCCCGTGCAACCGATTGAGTCGGTGACTTGGACATCGTAGCTACCACTGGTGTTGATCACAAGCGTCTGCGTGCTGTCCAGCGTGTTCCACAAATAAGTGGCGCCTGCATTGCCAGCATCCAGGGTCGTCGTGGTACCGCAGAAGAAACCATCGTTGCCGATGTTGACCAAAGGAAGTGGATTGGCAACCACAGAAGTGGTGTCCATGCCCACGCAACCGGTGGAGCTGTCGGTGTACATCACGATGAAGTCGCCCGAGGCCATGGTGGTAGCCATCGAGTTGGCAGCTGTTGGGCTGGCCAAGTTGGTGCTTGGTGTCCAAGCATAGCCGTAAGACTTACTGCCGGTAAAGTACATGTTGGGGCGCTGTGCGATGGATGCGGTCACTGTTGCGTTGCCGCACACACCTGCTGCGTCAGCTCTGAAATACACTGTGGAGGTAAACGGCGTGACCGTTTGGTTCACAGAGACGTTGTC
>JANMIM010001341.1:0-5896 GCA_031375795.1 Bacteroidota bacterium | reverse complement strand
TGATCCCGTAGGAAATGGGCATATTCAAGGTGCTTGGAGCGTACTTTTTCAGCTTCCGATAGCTTTTCAGTGGAACCCAGGCTTGGATCAATCAGCGCTATTTCGGCTTCCATGCGCGTTTTGAGATATCTAATGATCCCGTTAAAATGGCGACAATACGATGTGATTACAAAGTCATGTGAGGCTAGCAAAATTGCAAAAGATAGTTTGGCTCTGTCCAGTTCGGTCATAGCTTGGGCATGGTTCCATAGCTGCTCACTAATCCCATGTAATTTTGCTGAGTATGGGACTTGACAAGAAAACCAATGTTCAATTGGCGAGTAATTCTTGTCCTCTTGGATTTTCTCATTCAGTTTGGCGATCATTGATTGCCTAAGTCCTTCGTTCCACAGGCGAAATGGCTTGCGCGTCAGTGCTTGGTAAATCTTTCTTGCCTCCTGTCTCAATAGGGAAAAGAGCATGTGTCCGCTCTCTTGCCTGATTTCTTGGTGCATGAATTCGTTTTCTTGGAGCATCCTAAATCTCGCCGAAGAATGCGTCATGATATCGCGTTGCTGCTTCAAGAGATTGAAGTAAACATCGTGAAAATTCTGTTCCTCAAATTCGAGACGCGACTTCTCCATTTCCTCCCGCTGCATTTGCATCTCCTCTCTTTGCATCTTCAAATCCTTCCGCTGCAAGACCAGCGTATAGATAATGCCTGCAAACGCCAGCCCCGAAAACAGTGCATTCACAGCACCAAATTGATCACCAAACGTTCCAGATTCCGCCGTGCCTGTTTGCGGAGCTACTAGCCAATTCAGCGTCCAAAGTCCAGCCACAAGTATCAAACCCGCTAACGGCCAAATCCACAAGGAGTGATCTCTATCTTCATTTTTGGTCTTCACCATTTTCCATTCAGTTTTATGGTTGTCCTCCTTTAGTCGATGTCGCCACCGACTTCACCAAATCGATTAGCGCACCGGTAGTGGCCTTGTCGATCACAGGCGTGCTACGCAGTGTTGGCAATTCTCGCATGTACTTCCCAAATTCCAACACAATCTCCTTGCGCTCTTCTTCGTCACCGTGGATCGTAGCCATGAAGTAGCCGAGGAAGCGGGCTTCAAGAATGGTGATTTCATTGGCGTAGTATTTGGACTCTTCGAGGCTTTTGCTGTAGAGGCGGAGGAAAAAGAATGCAAGAACCTCCATCAAAACACCAAGCGTCAAGCTAGGTAGAAGCTGCAAAAAAAATGATTCACCTTCTGCCATTTGTATAGTTAAGGCTCGGTAGCCCAAAATACCCAAGCCAACTATTGCCCCCATAACTCCATACCTAAGATTTACAAGCCCTCGCCCTTCAGCCGCATCTTTGCTTCTAACCAATCGGTTCAATCCCGATTTATAGATTGGATGGATAGCCACAATCCTTTCGATAACTAGAGTGTCGAGGTTTCCTGATACGGCATTTTGTACTTCCCAGTCAACTTTTAAGTTCAGGCTTGGTTTGACTTTTTGTTTTTTCAAATCTGCACCTCCAATTGCTTCAACAATCTGCTCAAATGTTGCCTCCTTATCGCCTATTGTAATATAGTCTGCTCCAATTCTTTGAAGTAAGCCAGCGAGATCAACGTTGCCGATGTGTCGATTCTGGACCAGTCGTTTGAGATCGATGAAATTCTCTTTTGGTTCACTTCTCAAGCCTTGTCCATGATCATCTAATATTTCATACCGAAAGAACAAGATGCCAGTACCCACGACTACACTAAAGCCACCAAGAACAATTAGCATTCTCGGTTCCCAATTACGTGGCGCAAATAACATCATTCCAAACATGCTTACTAGCATCAAGAATAGGATCCACAATCTTCCTGTTGCGCCAATTTTTCCTATTAGTTTTTTCACGGCAACTTGTGTTTCAAATTATTAATCCTTCCCCATTTGGCCCCACCCCGGCAGCCCCTCCACAATCTCCACCGTCCTCAAACTCACCTCCACCACCGACAGCAGCAAGTCCAAGATATACCTAGGATTCCCGACCTCCGCAGCCCAGTCGTTCGGGTCATTGCGGATGCCGGACTCCTTGTGCACGGTGATCGCGTAGCGCTCCATGATCCATTCGATCGCGCTTTTGCCGTTGACGATGTAGTCGTAGGCGCGGGCGGGGATGTTTTCTAGGCGGATGTGGTCGTTGTAGATGATCGTGCCTTTCTCGCCCTTTTTGGGGAAGCGCATTTTCTCAACGCGAAAGCGTTGAGACTCCTCACTCGCTCCCGATAGCAATCGGGACGATCTCACACTGACATCGCCGATGACCTTCACCTCCTTGCAGGCTTCTACCTTCTCATACCCAATATGCAGCTCCGCAAGCGCCCTGCCTGCCTTGCTGAATTTCCAGAAGTCCCGTGGCTCCTCGACGAGGGGCAGTCTGGGCAGCATCTTCTTGAGGTCGTTTGCGAAGGCCGTGCGGTAGCCGGGGCTGTGCAGGAAACCATAGACGTAATAAAAGATATCCTCCTTGCTCACAGCCTTCCCATACGACTTTTGCGCCTGCCCCAGGATCCAATCGCTCACGCCGTCGCGGCGGATGTATTGGCGCTCGTCGTCCTTTTTGTCAAATAGCGTGGGCGCTGATTGAGTGCGCTCTTCGTAGTAGTAGAGGGGGAAGCATTGGGATTTCTCAACAGTATCGAGATTGGGGATAACATCGGAAATCAAAGCTGTGAAGGACTTGCTAGCTCCAACACCAGAAACACAGATCGCGAGGTTTTGCAGCGATGGCGTCGGGAATAATTTCGGTTGTTGATATGGCCTTTGAATCCAGTTCCTTTCAAAATACAGGTGGCTCTTGAAAAATGGTCGATACAATGTGGTGCGAATTTCTTTTTTAACAAACGTTAGCGGTACGTTTCGGCTACATAGAAGCCGAAGGGAGTCGTTCCAACTTATCTTAGATTCATCATTCGAGCAAAAGTCATCAAAGTCTTGCTTTGGATCGGCTTTCAATTTTGCTTGATAGTCATTTGCCTGAGATTCATAGAACTCGATTGTCTCACCCATTTTTGCAGCCAATCGAACGGTGGAAGAATTCGTCACCCAGGCGTCCCGCGCACTTGCGATTCCAAGTGAATAGGTTGTGAAGTAGCTCTTTGTTGCAGAATCAAACTTCTTCTCAGGTGCCGCAGCAATAAACTCCCCAAATGCATCGTTCCGCTGGCTCAACCAATCGCCATGCTCATTGGGCTCCAGTACCTTCCATTGCATTTCAGGACTTGCAACCGAATGATATTTCTTCACCAAGGCGAGCTTGTCCTCCCGGCTCAAATAGTCCCCGATATCATGGTAATAAATTTGGGTCTTCTGGTTGGCGCTGTTGGGCTTCTTTACCAAAAAGGTGATCGAGATCGGTGTACGGGAGCCGGAGCCAAATATCTTTCCCCCTTCTTTGCGAGACAATTCTCCACTGGTGCGTTGGTTGCCACGTAAATGAAAAACATGGATGGATGAGAATTCCTTTTCAAAGGACTTACGCAGCCCATCCATGCCATTGCCGTCGATCCATGCGGCATTCGACACAAAGGCAATAATTCCACCATTTTCCTTGTCCAGACGATCTGACGACCAACGGAATGCCTTGATATAGGAGTCATAGAGCGCCTTTACGGAACTTGCCGCGCTACCTTTTGCATAGGTGCTTTCAATCCGTCCATCGAGCCGCTCATAACTCTGGTTCTGCGCATTGTCATTCGCAGACTTTTGCCCCACCGAGTAAGGCGGATTGCCGATGATCACCCGCAGTGGTGCCTTGCGTTGCTTTTTGACCCGCTCGGAGTTTTGGGGAAACATGTCCTTCAACAAGGCATCGCTGCCATCCGCCTCGCCGAGCTGAAAGGTGTCCGTCAAACAAATCCCTTCAAAAGGAACATAATAGTCCAGCCCGAGGGCATCGTGGTAGGCATTCTCGATATTGATCGCGGCGATGTAGTAGGCGAGCAGGACGATCTCATTGGCGTGGATCTCGTGGCCATATTTACGGGACAGGTCGCGGCGGTCGATGAGGCCGCTTTGCAGCAGCCGCGTGATAAATGTCCCCGTGCCCGTGAAGGGATCGAGGATATGCACGTTTTCGTCACCCAGGCTGCGCCCGAATTCCTTTTTCAGGATGTCCTCGACCGAGTGCACGATGAAGTCCACCACCTCGACGGGGGTATAGACGATGCCCAGCTTCTCGACCATCTTGGGGAATGCGGTCTTGAAAAACTTGTCGTACAGCTCGACGATGATGCGCTGCTTGCCCTCGGCGTTGTCGATGCCCGCCGCCCGCATCCGCACGGATTCATAAAACTTGGTCAGGGTCTCGGTGTCGGACTCCAAGCTATGCTCCTCCAACAAGTCCAGCATGGCTTGCATGGAAATGCTGATCGGATTGTTTTTGACAAAGGAATAACCCTCAAACAGCGCCTCGAAGACAGGCTTGGTGATGATGTGCTGCGAGAGCATTTCCACGGCCTCGGCGGAGCTGATGCTGGGATTGATGTTTTTTTGCAACCCCTTCAAGAAGGCCGCAAATGCCTTTTGGTGGGTCTTGTCCTCGGCGACCAAGCGGCTGATCCTCGCGCCCTGCCGCTCGGCGATGTCGGCCACGCTCCTTGCCCATTGCTCCCAATAGGCGCGGTTGCCGACCTTTTGCACCATGCGGGCAAACATCACGTTTTGCAATTGCTCAAACTGCAATTGGAGCTGCGCATTGAGGCGGGATGCGGCATTGCCGTAGGGTGCTTGATCCTCCTCGGCCCTTTTGCCGGACCGACCGTCACCACGATGCGCGTCGGGGTAGGGTTGGTCGATTGGCCCAGCGACACCCACCACGACGATCTTTTCGGGCTTGTGTTTGTTGAGTTCGATCTTGTTTACCGTGGCATTGAATCGGTCGTCGTGTGCGCGCAGGGCATTCAAGACGCTCCACACCACCTTGAAGCGCTCGTTGTCGTCGAGCGCCTTGTCGGGTTCCACATTGGAGGGGATCACCACGGGGATGATGATGTAGCCATATTTCTTGCCGGGCGAGAGGCGCATCACGCGACCGACCGACTGCACGACATCGACCTGTGAATTGCGAGCGCTCAGGAACATGACCGCATCGAGCGATGGCACGTCCACACCTTCGCTCAGACAGCGCACGTTGGTGAGGACGCGGCATTCGCCAGCTGTAGTATCCTCCTCCTTGAGCCAAGTCAGGAGTTCGTCACGCATTGGGGCATTCATGCTGCCGTCTATGTGCCGGGCATTCACTGCGACCATGTCGTGGCGTTCGGCGGCTGGCAGGTCACTGATATACGCGGTCGAGGTGCTGTTAAATGTCTTGGTGATTTTCTCGGATGCCTTGATGGAGGCACAAAAGGCGACGGCCCTGCGCATGGGCAGCGGGTCGCTGTCACGGATCGTACCATCGTCGCCGATCACCTGCTTGCTCATGGCATTGATGCAGCCGATGAGTTTGCTCAGGTCGTCGGTGTCGATCTTGCCCTCCTCGTCGGCCAGCGCCTTTTGCACGGCGGCGGGCACGTCTTTTTCACTCATCGTGAGTACCATCACCTTGTAGTCGGTGAGCAGCCCCTTGTCCACGGCTTCCCCGAAGCCGATGCGGTAGATTTCCTCGCCATAGAGCTTGGGATCGTCCATGGAGCATAGCGTGGCGTCGGCCTGCGCGGCCTTGTCCTTGGCCTCGGCATGGAAGAGGCGCGGCGTGGCGGTCATGTAGAGGCGCTTCTTGGCCTGGAGGAAGGTATTGTCGTGGACTTTGACGAATGTGCTTTCGTTGTCACCGCTCAGGGTCACGCCCGTGGTGCGGTGAGCCTCGTCGCAGATGATGAGGTCGAAGATGCCGGATGTCGTAAATGATTCCGTTCGTCGGCCC
>JANMIM010001183.1:0-3232 GCA_031375795.1 Bacteroidota bacterium | reverse complement strand
CTCACGGTCGGCGCGCAACAGGCGACCCTGCGAGTGCAGGAACTGCGGTAACATCGATGATTCTCAATCAACTTGTTTCTGGGCCTAGATCCTTGGGGATCTGGGCCCAGTTTTTTTGTGGCGCTGCCCTCAAAGCGCTTGAAAAATCCTGCTTCTCCCTACAAAATTTCAAGATTATTCAAGCTGGGGCGATCAAAAGTTGAACTCAAGTTGACATGCGTAATTGCACAATCGTGGAAATTTGTATAAATTGATTCTCGGAATCGTGTTTTGAGCTTGCTTATGTATCGCTACGCGGATGGAAAAGGAAACGTGTTTGTGCTCCAATCGGAGGACGAGTCGCGGCTGTGCCTGGAGGCTGCCGCGCCGAGCGCGAGCATGGGGGCAGGTAGTTCCAAGACCGAGACTGCGCTGAGCCAGACGCAATACATGCGCCTGATGTCTGCATTCTCCCTGGCCATCGACAACCAAGTCTGCCATTGCCAGTTGCGCAACAAGGACAATGGCATGATCATCGCCCTGCAAGATGGACAGCAGCGCCGCTACATCCTGGCGCAGGATTCGCAAGAGCGGCTGGAACTCGAGGGGCTGCTCTGCGATTGCATGCAGCTCGCTTGATGCACCACCGATTGGCCGACATCCTTGTTTTTGACACACATTCCCTGACCCCATAGCGACCGGGCTTCCTGCGTGGTCCATCGGCTTGCGCGTACCGCCCAAGAGATTTCATTTCCCCAAGGCTGTAACCAAATGTCCCATCGCCGTTTCCAATTCAAACACAGAAAAGCACATGAAAGCCCGCACCTTGATCCTGATCGTCGTTGCATTTTCGCTTGCCAGCATCGCCGCCGCCCAGACCCGCCACGACTATGCCGGCGAATGGTTTGGCTATATCACGCAGGAGCCGGCGGGCTTGGCGTCACGCTACACCTTTGAATTGGAGCTGGAAGCCACCGACGATGGCCTGAAGGGCGAGGCCCACATCTCGATGGAGGAGCAACCAGAGATTTTTGGCGTCATGGCAATCTCGGGAAATTTTGAGGAGGCAGGCCTCCTGATCAACGAGGAAATCATCGTCTCTCAACGGATGTACACCTTTGGCTATTGGTGCATGAAAAGTTATCGGCTGCGGGCCACGTGGGTGAATGGGATCTTGATCTTGGAGGGCAATTGGACTTCAGATGCCTGCGGCGACGGCGACCAAGGCTTCATCCACTTGGAGCGACGGCTGAGCTGATCGGTGGGCGGACGAGCCGGATCATTGCTGGACCGCCGATAGCCTTCATCGGCCCCGAAACAGGGCTTTGGGGAGGGCCAGCGAACAACTCATTTGCTTCGGGCAACCTTCCTGCAAAAACATGAGCAAAATCACCTTCTGCACCTTGAATTCAACATCGGGGTAGCACCACATTGCGTATTTTTGCACAAGAAATACGAATAGCGATGATGGAAGCTGCTGTAGATACCCAACAAGTGCCTGTCGTAAAGGCCGTTCTCATGGGGCGCTGCCCTGCCTGCCGCACCGGCGCATTGTTCATCGGCCCATGGAACCGACTCAATTTCCTCGCGATCAATCCTACTTGCCCCAAGTGTGGAGCTGATTTTGTGCGGGAACCCGGGTTTTACACGGGTGCGATGTACGTGAACTATGCCTTCAACATCGTGCAGCTCCTCGTAGTGGGCCTGTTTACGTGGCTCGTGTTCAATCCCGACTCGATGTGGGTGATCATCGGAGCCGTACTTGGCGTGACATTCTTGACGATCCCATTCACTGCACGCGCCTCACGCGTGATTTGGCTCCACCTGTTTGGGGAATTGAGCTACGACCCCGGCAAGGCGCGGCTCTAGAAATCGAAGTCGCGTGGCTCACCGAGGAGCTCGCGGCCGTCGAGGATTTCATTTGCCCATGATTCTGATTCGCTCATTTGCTGGCCATTGGGTTCATCATCAGCTTCCTTGGCGAATCCGATGCCCATTTGCAGCCTGAAGCAGTAGTTTTCATAAGCCACATCGAGGCAGGCCATGAGCTGCTTGCGCTCATATTTCCAAGCGGCGTAGATGATGGCATCGCTCCAATTTTCATGGGCCTCCATGGCCACCGGTCCCTCGGCGTGTTGCAGCGTCTCGATCGCCATGTCAAGTTCATGGTCGTCGCCTATGACCCTCATATCCTCATAGGCCTGTCGGTATTCGTTCGTGCGATGGTCTTCAAATGCCGTGGCAAATTTGGCATACTCCCGATCGTCACCATAAAGCCTGGGGCGAGGGTCGATGGGGGCCGTGGGTTCACCTTCAGCACGGTCATCATCTTTTTTGGGGTAACGCGCTTGCCTGGATGCCCGGCTGTAGACCTCCTCCTTTTGTCCCCTGGTGTCGGGCAATACCCGCCAAAGTGAGGCGGTATTCGTTTTCAAATTCATGTAGCGATACAAGGACGGCAGGCACCATTGCTCCCGGTTGTTGTGGACGAAGCGATCGTAATGTTGCCAGCCTTCGATGGGGTACATGTTTTGGGACGCCTTGTAATCCATGAGCCAATCCTTCAGCAGCTGCAATTCATCCGCCGTGATCGGAGACAGAAAGTCGAGCGAGCGAATGTTTTCCTCCAAATCGAGGAAGGCAGCGCTATGCAAGACACCGGGCACTTCGGCTTGCTCGGCCCGCCATAGGCATTGCAGGTCAAAGAGTTTTTTCTGCTGAATGAAAAAAAGCGCCTTCTCGGCACGCACCATGTAGGTGGTAAGCCAATCGTGTTTTCGCCTGAGCTCATGAGCGCCGACATGCAGCCAATGGGCGCGGTGCCGGAAATACTGTAGGAGAAATCTGCTCGTCGTCTCAGGTGCAAAATTGGAGAGCCAAGCTGCAATTGCGGGGTTTTCAAGCGATTGCTCGACAAATTGCCGTTCCGCGTCGGAAAAATACTGTTCCATGGCGTTTACTTTGGATGAATGTAGGTGAATGCTAAAAAAAGGTCTTGTAGGCTAAATTCGAAAAAATCTTTTTGTCTGTCAATATCACCCACAAAAAAAAACGCCCGACGCTGTGAAGCCTGCCGGGCGTTTGAAATTCTCCTTATGTCTCATCCACTGTGTAGTGGTGCCAACCATGGCGACGCGATACCGACCCGTAGGACCAAGAAGCCGAAGCTTCTTGGTCTTTCCTGTGTCAGTATCTCGTAGGGGAATTGAACCCCTGTTACCAGAATGAAAATCTAGTGTCCTAGACCGGACTA
>JANMIM010001332.1:0-2736 GCA_031375795.1 Bacteroidota bacterium | reverse complement strand
GCACCGGCGCAGTTGTCGGTGCCGACTGGCGCCGAGTAGCTAGCTACACCCGAGCAGAGGCCGGGGGTGTTGTTCATGCTCACGTTGGCAGGGCAAGTGATGGTCGGAGCTTGGTTGTCGATCACCGTGACGGTGAAGGAGCAAGCGCTGCTGCCGCCCACTGCGGTCACAGAGAACGTATTGGTGGTGACACCCACAGGGTAGGTCGCGCCGCTGGCAAGGCCTACGGTCTGCGTGGTCACTGCGCCAGCACAGTTGTCGGTGCCGACTGGTGTCGCGTAGCTAGCCACACCTGAGCAAAGGCCTGGGGTGTTGTTCACACTCACGTTGGCGGGGCAAGTGATCGCAGGTGGGGTGTTGTCGATCACCGTGACGCTGGCGTTGCAGGTGGAAGACAGGGAGAAGCCGTTGGTTACCGTCAAGACCACAGCGGTCGTACCCAAGGCATAAGGGCCGGCAGGCGAGACGCTGAAGGTCATTGGGGAGCCATTGGGATCCGTGCTACCGCCATCAAATTGATTGGCGGTGGCAGTGCCTTGGCAGTTGCCATCGGCATTGACCGTCAGGTTCTGGCAGACTGCGTTGGGAGCGCAAGGGGCTACAACCGTCGTCTGCGTAGAGGAATTGCCACAGCTTGCAGCGCTTGGCGCAAACTGCACGCCGTCGTTGAAGACGGTCCAGTTGGAGGAGTTGCGTCCAGGAGTGGTGACCGCTTGCGTGCCGCCATTGTCCTGGATACCCTGGGTGTGGAAACCACCATCGGAGTTCATCTGTGTGGTGTGGATCTGGATAATGTTGGATCCTTCATACAGTTGAATCTGGGTGGTGACGTTGAAATAGCCATAGCTACCGAAGTAGTGGGGCACATCCCAGCTGATCACGCAGATACGGCTACCTGGAGCACCGACGGTATTGTAGGTGATGGTGCCACCGCCAGGAGGATAGAGGTCTTCCCATGCAGCTGCGATCACGTTCGTCGGGCCAAATGGTGTTGGCAACAATCCACCGGTGCAGCAGCCATTTTGGAACGTGCCAAGGTTGAAGGTGATGAAACCATTGGAGGAAATTTCAAATGACGTGTAGTTCAGGCCATAGAAATTGAAACCAAATCCGATGGGCAGTGGAGCCGACATGGCATCATCGCTGAGGCTGACGCTTGTGCCTGCGCTGGAGAGCGGGGCAAAGGGGACTGCACTGTAATTGTAACCGCTACCGCTCACGCTAGGCAAGGTATAGGTCACGTTGTAGGTGCCTGATCCCGTTGTGGGTACAAATGTATTGCCAACCACGCCTGCACCGCTGAAGGTACCGCCAGGAGTGACAGCAGTGAGTGTTGCAGGGCCATCGGTCGTGCAATAATTGGAGGCCAAGCCCGTGAAGCTTGCATCTGGAAGCGGGATCGCCGTGACCACTACGTCATCAGAGGAAGAACAGCCAGGAGCGATCGTTCCAGTAAGTGTGTAAGTGGTGGTGCCCGTCACGGTTGCAACTGGGTTGAGGATTGAGGCGTTGTTCAAACCTGCGGAAGGACTCCAAGCAAAACTCGTTGCACCAGAAGCAGTGCCTGCGAGCGTTGTCGTCTGTCCAGTGCAGACCGAAACATCAGATCCTGCATTCACAACTGGGAGTGGCACCACAGTCACGACCACTTGGTCGCTCGCAGAGCAGCCGGAGTTGGTGTTGAAGATCACCTCCATGGTCTGGCTAGGTGCATTACATGTTTGTGTCGAAATCCCGCCCCAGTTGACGTTGTTGATTTCAGGACGCACCACATATACGTTGGGCGCTCCGCCATCGCAATTGCAACTGCTGGTATTCACGTGCAAGACCACGCCTGGCGAACCACTGCATGGTGAAGAACCAGATACGCAGCCTGGGCTGACGTTCCATACATTGCCACCCAAATCCGTAAAGGAATAGGTGCCAGCGGTATTCAAGGCATTCGCGATCGCGGCCACAGCCACTGGATCGTTCAGCGTGATGCCGACTGGATTGGCCGAGCCGCGCACCGTCAAAGAGGAGTAAGTGTTGGTGCTCAGCAACTGGCTCCTGAAGGTACACCATGCCGCAGCTTGTGCAATAGGTGTGACGTTGAGGTCAAATGCTTGGTTATAAGCAATCTGGCCCGCGCCGCCACCGCCACTTGCTGTCGTCGTGAGGGTATAGGTGGTCGTAGCCGTGGGCGTTGCCACCGGATTCAGGATAGAGGCGTTGCTCAATCCTGTGCTAGGTGACCAAGACACGCTGCTGAAGCCGCTGCCCGAACCATTGAGCGTGGTGCTTTGACCGGCGCAAATGGTGACATCGGAGCCTGCATTGGCCGTCGGGTTGGGACTTACCGTCACCGTCACCTGGTCGGATGCTGAGCAGCCGGTGCCATTGGCGGTGAGGGTAAAGGTCGTGGTCGAGGAAATAGTGACCACTGGATTCAGGATATTGGGGTTGCTCAACCCGGTGGTGGGCGACCAAGACACGGATGTGAAGTTGGTTGCAGCACCGTTGAGCGTCACAGGAGCACCGCCGCAGGAGACGAGGTCAGCACCTGCATTCGCAGTCGGTTGTGGATTCACCGTCACCGTTACTTGGCTGGTGCTAGAACAACCGCTGCCGTTGAAGGCAGTAAGGGTGTAGGTGGTCGTTGAAGATGGAGAAGCAGTTGGATTGAGAATGTTTGGATTGCTCAATCCAATCGATGGACTCCAAGAGAAGCTCGAGCCATTCGAAGAACCATTCAAA
>JANMIM010001121.1:0-10159 GCA_031375795.1 Bacteroidota bacterium | reverse complement strand
GTCACCACGACCACCCACAAGACCCTGCGCGGGCCGCGTGGCGGACTCGTGATGATGGGTCAGGACTTCGACAACCCATTTGGCAAGACCCTCAAGAATGGCTCCGCGATCAAGATGAGCTCATTGCTCGACTCTGCGGTGTTTCCCGGCTCGCAAGGCGGGCCGCTCATGCACGTGATTGCTGCCAAGGCCGTCGCATTTGGCGAGGCGTTGCAGCCTTCCTTCAAGATGTATGGGCAGCAAGTGATCCGCAACATGCAGGCATTGGCCGATGAGATGATGGGCCTCGGCTACAAGATCATCAGCGACGGCACCGACAACCATATGATGCTGGTGGACCTGCGCAGCAAGGGCCTCAACGGCAAGATTGCCGAGAATGCACTCGTGGCTGCCGACATCACCGTCAACAAAAACATGGTCCCCTTCGACACCGAGAGCCCATTTGTCACGAGCGGCATTCGCATCGGTTCGGCGGCTGTCACCTCCAGGGGTTTGCTCGAGGACGACATGCGCTTCATTGCCCAAAAAATCGATCAGGTGCTCATGGCGCCCGACAACGAGGACGTGATCGCCGCCGTGCGCGGCGAGGTGCATGAAAAGATGAACTCCTTTCCGCTGCAATATGCGGCCGTGCCTGACCTGGAGCAGGCTTGATGCCTTTTGAGATTCAACATCGACCCCACATGAAAAAATACCTGCTTTTGATGCTCAGCCTCCTCACGGTCGGCTTGGGAGCTGCCATGGCGCAGCGCATCACAGCCGAGAAGACCTTTGGCCTCAACTATGCCGTGGCCACGATGGGTTACCCCACCGGCATCGTCGCCAACAAGGACAACCGATTCAGCGTGATCGAGTATTGGTCCAACAATGAGGAGCGCAAGTATGCCAACAACTATGTCGAGACCTACAACGACAAGTTTGAGGAGGTTTGGTTCAAGCCGGTCACCAAGGACAATGATCCCAAATTGGCAAGCATCGTGGAGCTGGTGAAGCTGGACGGGGCGGTCGGCGTCGTGGGTACGCAGTATTCGCCGGCGATCAAGCGCATGGCCACCAAGATGCAGTTGTGGGACCTCGACGGCCGTGCCAAGGGTGAGTTGCAGACGATCAGCACCTATACCAAGAAGTCCAAGAAGGGCTACGAGGAAGCGATCGCCTATTCGCCCGACAACAAATCCTTGTTTTGGATGGGTCACAACCCCACTGCGAGCTACAAGAAGCGCGATTTCTATTGCAGTGTCCATGACGACCAAGGCACCAAGATCTGGGCCAAGCGCCTGTTGCTGGAGCCGACACTGAAAAAGTACCTCGTGAAGCAGGCGACGATCGACAACCGCGGAAACGCCTATTTCTACATGGTGTATGAAACGGCGACCAATACCGTCAAAGACACCGTGAACCTGCCGATGATCGTGCGCTATGTACACAAGGAGAATAAATTCTACACCTACGCCATGGATTTTGCGGGCGTCTCCGTGCCGGAGGGCATGATCAAGATCACCGAATCAGGCGACCTCGCATTTGTGGGGATTCTCTCAGACGGCTCCGAAAGAGGATTCCTCAACGGCGCCAACAAGTACCAAACGGCATTGAAGTGGAACAAGATTGTCTACACGCAATTTGACATCAAGCGCGAGCTCCAAAAATCGCAGGAGTTCATCATGGACATCCCCGATAGCTGGGTCACGCGGTACAAGGAGCGCGGCTCAGACTTCACCAAGGCCGAGTTGCTCGAGCGCAACAACCAATTGTACTGGGTGATGGAGGAGTTTTATGTCATCGAGCACAGCGGCAAGCCTCAGCACCGCTACTACGATGTGGCCACCGTCGCGATCGACCTCAAGAGTGGCGCCATCAAGTGGGCCAACTCATTTGAAAAGAAACAACGCGACTACTACCGTGGCGAATTGCTGGGCTATGTCTGCGGATTTGCGGCCGATCGCTTGAATTTTGTCTATCTGAATGAACGGGGTGCGCAGGGCAAGATTGTTTGCAGTAGTTTTGACCTCAAGGACGGGACTTTGGAAAACAAGGACCTCGCAAAGAATGAGCGCGAAGACAACTTGTTTTTCCCGCGTCGCAGCACAATGATCAACGATGACCGCATGATGCTGCTGGGGGTGGGAAATGTCGAGCGCAATGAGTTCAAGCTCATCGAGGTGTCTTTTGAGTAATGCTGGATTCGATCAAAGCGTAAGATAAGTGGGCATATTCTCTTGGCGAAAAAAACAAAAACGGGGCGCCGACCAGAGTCCCGAGGAAATGTCGTTTTTCGACCATTTGGAGGAGTTGCGCTGGCACCTTGTACGTTGCGTGATCGCGATCGTGATTTGCGCGATTGTCCTGTTTGTTTACAGGATTCCCGTGATTGGAGGCGTATTCATGGCGCCGTTTCGATACAATTTTGTGACGTACCGCCTTATATGCGAGCATATCACAGATGATTTTTGCCCACCGGCAGAGGAAGGAGGTGCCTATTTCCAGGGCAAGGCAGATACTTTGGAGTTGGAGGGTTTGATGCAATTGCCCGACAGCGTTTTTGCACCTGCCGCTGTATTGCGAGACACCACCGATTCGGCCACCGTGCCGATCCCCGTCAAAAAAGAATTCACATTTCGCAAAGTGCCGATCAAGCTCAAGGTCGATGCAAAGAAATTCATGGACTCGGGGCAGGCTGCGGGCTTCAAGATTCATACAAAAAGCGGGGAAATGGTCAGCATACAGGCCACCTCGCCCTATGAGCAGTTCATGAAGGCGATCATCTATGCATTTTTTGCAGGGCTCATCGTCGCCTTTCCATACGTGAGCTGGGAAATCTGGAAATTCATAAGGCCTGCCTTGTCAGGCAAGGAAGCGCGCCGTATTCGGTGGAATGTATTGACCACCAGCATCCTGTTTTTTGTCGGCGTCCTGTTTGGCTACTACGTCATCCTCCCGACCTCCGTGCTGTTCCTGGCGAGGTTCGTGCTGTTTGAGGAGGCGGAAAACATCTGGCGCATCGGCGACGTGATCAATTTTGAATTGACGGTTTTGTTTGGGTCTGGATTGGTGTTTCAATTGCCCTTGGTGATCTATTACCTCTCCTTGATCGGGCTTGTGACCCCACAATTCTTGCGCAAGTACCGCCGCCACTCGATCGTGATTTTGCTCACGATCGCCGCCCTCATCACGCCTTCCCCAGACCCATTCAGCCAGTTGCTCGTCTTTGCGCCGTTGATGATCCTGTATGAAGTCGGCATCATCATCAGTGCAAGGGTGGCCAAGCGCAAGGCCCGCGAAAGGGCCGCCGAACTAGTCACCGAGTCCCCATCACCCAATTCGGATCCCACATCATGAGTGCCATCAAGTCCATTGCCATCGCTGGCGACCACGCCGGCTTCACGTACAAGGCCGCAGTGACGGCCTATCTCCAGGCCCAAAACATCGAAGTCAAAGATTTTGGCACCGATTCCGAGGCCTCTTGCGATTACCCCGATTATGTGCATCCGCTCGCCAGGGCTGTCGAGGCGGGCGAGTTTGCGCTGGGCATCCTCATTTGCGGCAGCGCAAATGGCGTCTGTATGACCGCCAACAAGTATCCAGGCATCCGCGCGGCCATCGCTTGGGAGACCGAGCTCGCCAGCCTCGCCCGGCAGCACAACGACGCCAACGTCATCTGCCTCCCCGCCAGGTTCATTTCCCCCGACCTCGCCAATCAAATCGTGCAGACATTCATCGACACGCCGTTTGAGGGGGGCCGCCACCAGCGCCGTGTCGACAAGATCGATCCCCATTTTTGAGGATCTGCACCGGCAAAAGCGCAAATTTTGCCCCTCTTTTTCGTCCGTTTTACACGATCATTGATTCCATGAATTCCAAGTTTTTCCAGTTTGTCCTTGCCTTCAGCTTTGCACTTCCCCTGTGGGCGCAGGTTCAGCCGACCCCCAGGACCATCAAGGATGCGCGCCCCACTGACAAGGGGATCATCGATGCCCGCGACGCCAACAAGGGCGGACGTGACGTGTCCAAGGTGAGCACCGTGCAACAGGCTGCCGATGCCTTGGTCCAAAGCGGCAAGCTCACCGACCGGTTGGTGACCGATGCGGAATGGATCAAAAAGTATGCAGCGACCATCAATCCGCTGGACATGGAGGCCCATTTGCGCTTTCTGGCCTCCGACGAATTAGAGGGCCGTGAAACAGGAACCCGAGGCCAGAAAGTGGCTGCACGCTACCTCGCCACGCAATTCCAGAGGATGGGGCTGCAGCCGGGCAACAAGGGAGAATGGTACCAGACATACGAGCTTAGTCGCTTGCTCATCAAGGATGCAACGGTTTCCCTCAACGGCAAGGATGCGCTGAAGGTCGGGGAAGGATTTGTATGCAGGGACAAGTCGGCAATGGCCAAGGACTTGTCGATGGGCTATGCATTTGCTGGCTTTGGCATCGATGCCAAGAATTACGACAACCTCAAGGGCTTGGATCTCAAGGGCAAATTGGCCGTGATCCTGGCAGGCGAGCCGATGCTCAATGGGAAGTCCATCATTTCCGAGACCGACCAGCCGTCTGAATGGGCACTGGACACCGATTTGAAATTGGATGCGCTCGCCAAGAAGGGCGCCGCCGGGGCCTTGGTCGTCATGAGCGATGAGGAATTCAAGAAATATTCCAGCAATCCATGGATCAAGCGTTCATTGACCAGCGCCTCCCTGAAATTGACTTACAAGGAGATGGAAAATGCGAAACTACCCGCCTTTTTCGTTTCGGAATCGACAGCCAATTCAATCCTGAAAAAAGCAAAGACGAATGTCGCTGCACAACGCACCGCCCTGAACAACAGTGCCGAGATCGGCAACGTGGACTTGAGCAAAGTGACCTTCTCGCTCAAGACCGATGCGGTTGCCGAGGCTGTCACAGCGGAGAATGTGCTCGGATTCATCGAGGGGACCGACAAAAAATCTGAGGTCGTGGTGATCACCGCGCACTTCGACCATCTCGGCGTGCAAAACGGCGAGATTTTCAATGGTGCAGACGACGACGGCACTGGCACAGTGGCCGTTCTGGAGATTGCCGAAGCGTTCATGGCGGCGGTAAACGACGGGCATCGTCCTCGCAGAAGCATCTTGTTCATGCCTGTTTCTGGGGAAGAAAAGGGCCTTTTGGGCTCGGAGTTTTATTCTGACCATCCTGTCTATCCCTTGAAAAACACCGTTTGCGACCTCAACATCGACATGATCGGCCGCGTGGATGCGAAGCACATAGGCGAGCCACAATACATCTACGTGATCGGCAGCGACAAGCTCAGCACGCAGTTGCACGTCGCCAACGAGGGCGCCAACAACATCGTCTCCAACCTGGAATTGGACTACACCTTCAACTCCCCCGAGGATCCCAACCGCTTCTATTACCGCAGCGACCACTACAACTTTGCCAAGCACAAGATTCCGGTGATCTTTTACTTCAGCGGCGTGCACGAGGACTACCACAAGTCGACCGATGACGTGGACAAAATCCTCTTTCCGCGCGCCACGCGTGTGGCACAGTTGGTCTTCACGACCGCCTGGGAGGCTGCGAACCGTGAGGTGAAATTTGTCGTGGACAAGGAAAGCGACTTCAAGGACGAACGCTGAGCCTAGGCTCAATCGTGTAATCGGCCTGCCAAATTGTCGATTGGTTGGATCAATTTGATGCCGAAATTGAGGCATCGATTCCATCCAGATGCAACAACGATTGGTACAAATCCCCCAGCTCTGCCACGAAGATTGGTCCAAGATGACCAATGTGGAGGGTGGCAAGCTCTGCGCAAAATGCAACAAGTTTGTGCGGAACTTCATCGGCATGGACCCATCAGCCATTTTTGAGGAGCTGGACAACGCCACCGGCGAACTCTGCGGCTTGTTTGACCGGGACATGGTGGCACCTCCGCGCTTGGAGGGCTTCGCTTTGCTGCGGTTTCCAGCCGAGCGCCTTCGGCTATTTGTGATTGCATTTGTTGTGGCATTTGGGTTGGAGGTATGGGGTGTCTCGCCTGCCATTGCCCAGTCGGTGACGCCGTCGGTCCAGTCGTTGAAAGATCCCAGGACCTTGCAATTCTTGTTGCAAACCCCCAACAAAGAAGACATCGTGCTGCGCGGCAAGGTCGCTGACGTCTACACACGTGAGCCCATCGTCGCTGCGCAGGTGATGGCCTTTGATGGGGAGCGCCTGCTCTCGGGCGTTGTAAGCGATACCGGAGGTAATTTCGAATTGCGCATTGCCAAGGGAACCTTGGTGGAGGAGACCTATCAGCTGCGCCTTCGCTACCTAGGGCGCGAGCGGCGCGACCATGAGATTGCCCGCGACGTGACCGAGTTTCTCTATCTCATCGATGCCTCCATGGCGATCGAAGGCATCACGGTGTCCGACCAACTTCTGGTAGATGAAATCAGTGTTTTGGGGGGCGCCTGCATTACCACTGTGACCACGCCGACCTTGCGAGATCGCACGTGGAGGACGGTGACTTGCCGAGGTGCCTTCGAAGAAAGATCACTCTATCGCCCGCTCGATGAGTGGCTCATGATGCACAACAGTGAAATTCACTTGGAAGGCCGTTGGTAGGGCCTGCAACGCCTCAGTCCTTGCCGAGCTCAAAGCCATACTTGAGATAGCTGATCGAGGGTTGCGCCTGCTCGACATTGTCTTTCCAAGCCTTTTCAAGGTGGCTCACAAAGATCATTTCCTGCCTTGTCGCCTTGCTGTACCGACGAATGACTTCTTGAATCGTTTCCATCTCGGCAGTGGCCAAAACCTCTGATTTCAAGGGCCTGGACGGAACAAACCGTTCGCCGATGCTTCCGTTTTCATAGGCGACATATTCGATCTTCACGGCCTGCTGATCGGCGAGCACTTGGTAGAGGCTTTGGAAGTTGTGGGGGACGGGACCGAGCTGGATCGCGTCGTACCGCATGCCGCTGATGGAGCTGCCGGTCTTGCCAAAGTGCATGAAGTCTGCATAAAACAGCAGCTTGTTGAGCTTGGTTTTCCAAGGGCTCATGGCCTCTGAGAACACGGCGACCATCGTCGCAAATTTTTCGATGCTGGGTCGGCGATAGCCTGAATATTCGTCGGGCTGCGGCGATCCCAAGATGTATGCTCCCCATTTGAAGGAAATAGAGACCGCTTGCTCTTCTTGCACTAGCAGTTCGATTTTGTGAAGCAGTTTCGCTTTGGTCTTGTCGTCGATCGAGCTGCAAAGCTCCACGAGGCTCCTGAAGCGCTGGGGATCGGCAGCGAGTTGTATGAGGCGTGCGTTGGACTCGCTCGGTACCTCGCCAGCCTCGTATTGCCGATAGACATTGGTGCCAAATCCCAGCACCTCGGCCATTTTGGAGGCTGAAAGCCCGTATCGCTCGCGAATGTCTTGGATTTCCTCCGGAAAAGGCAGCCGATGCGCGCTCCTGTATTGATTGTAGGCTTGTCCTATGTTGATTTCATCCAAGGCGGTCGTTGTAAATTCCTCTTGGCTGTCGAGGCAACGCCAAAAGTGAAACAAGACGGTGAATGTTTCTTTGCGAAACACGAGCTCCCTCTTCTCCTTTTGGAGCTTCATTTCTTTTCCTGTGTACGGACTTTTCATGATTTCTCAATTTTGGAGATCTTCGATTCGGCCATGACCAATGGAACCCTCAGAGTTGCTGGCTTGCTCCCTGAGCGGGTATTGCATCGTGTGCTCGGCAATGTGGAAGGAGATGCAGATGACGGGACTGCCTACGATGCCCATGGTGATCTTGATGTAAATTTCCTTTTTGCGCAAATGGACCCCAAAGACCCACATTTCGGCTCCGCCTCCATACATCGCCTGCCCGAGTGGCCCTTCGGAATAGTCTTCGACTCGCAAGGCTTCGAGTGCTTTGCGCCGTGCAGCAGGAGTGATCTCAAGGATCACCAGTGTGTTGATGTTTTTCCCTCGGTCTTGCAAAAAGAGCACATCAAAGATTTTCATCTTTTCCTTGAAGTTACGGAGAAACCGGCCGACTTGTGTTTTGTCGCTCATGACTTTTGATTCTTCCCAAAGTTACTGCTTTTTTTGGGTTCCGCAATCAAAAAGTTGTAATTATTTAAAATAATGAATAAAAGGCAACCTTAAAGTTGAATTTAGCAGAAAGGAAAATGGCAGCAGTTTTGGTGCCCGGTAGGGTGATGAGTTGTCAATAAGATCGAGATTTACAGGTCTCTACGTTTCAGGATCCAGAATCCAAGTCCGGCAAAGAGGGCGATGTAACCCAAGGCGATCGCGAGTTCGGGCAATGGCAATGCGACGGCGGGCCCGCTGCTGGTAAGGTCAAAGGGCAATCCCACAAGATTTGTGAATGCCCTCAGTGGGAAAAAACGCTCCGCACCGTCTGGCAAGAAGGCATACATCACCCTTTCAAGAAACAGGGAATAGATCATCATGATGCCGATGACCACGCCGGTGTTCCTGATGATGATGCTCAGCAACATCGCAAAGATGAGGTAACCCGTTGTTTGGATGAAGTAACCGAGAATGAATCCCGATTGTGCAAATAGCTTGGTTCCTTCAGAGAGGTCAGAGTGGGCGAGGCCTAGGCCGAGCGTGATCAAGAAGAGCAGGAGCGTACTTGCAAGGGCAAAAAAGGTCATCAAGATGAGCTTGCCAGTCATCCATTCCATGCGGCTCATGCCCGTGATGACGTTTTGGCGCACGGTCTTGTAGGTGAACTCGGCGCTCACGATGATCACCACCACGATGGGTAGCAAGAAATTGAAGAGGGAGGCGATATAGCTCATGTAGTGCCAGCCATCTGGGAGGGAATAAAAATCCCAGCCCATGTTAAGTCCGTTTTGCATGGCAGAGGGGACGTTTTCATCCAAGAAGGCATTGAAAATGCCTTGGATGGAAAGCAAGGTGCCCGCCAAGCCCACAAAATACATGATGGTGAGCACCCAAAATGCACGGTAGGTGCGCAATTTGTTCAGTTCAATTTGAAGGAGACGTATCATGCTGTGGTGCGTGTGAGTTCCAAGAATTGTTCTTCCAAAGTAGATTTGCGCAACACCAAGTGCGAAAGTGGCACCTCTTGTTGCATGAGAAGCTGATTGATAACGGCGGGATCGGGCGAGTTGGAAAATGTCACGTGCAGTTTGCCTTCCTCAACCTTGGCGCTCCGATAGCCGGGTAGTGCTTTTACGGCTGCTTGCAACGCGGCCATGTTGGGGGCCTGCAGGATGAGAAATGCCTGGCCAGGCTTCATTTCCTCCACCAAGCCTGAATACAGCAACTTGCCCTTTTGAAGAACGGCGACATGGCTGCACACCTTCTCGACTTCGTCGAGCAGATGGCTTGCGAGCAAGATGGTCACGCCTTGGCTGCCGATCTTGCGCACGAGTTCCCTGATCTCCACGATTCCCTGTGGGTCCAACCCGTTGGTCGGCTCGTCGAGGATCAGCACCTCTGGCTTGCGCAGCAGGGCGGCGGCGATCGCCAAGCGCTGCTTCATGCCCAGCGAATAGGTCTTGAAGGGATAATCCTTGCGTTCCAGCAATCCCACCAAGTCCAAGAGCGGCTCGATTTCATCCATCGAGGCATCCTTGATCTGCGCCACGACACGCATGTTGTTGTAGCCGCTCAGGTAGGGATAAAACAAAGGCGCCTCCAAAATGGCACCGATCCGCTTGCGCGTCTCCTTGCTACCGGGCTGCCCAAACCAGAGGTATTCACCGCTCGTGCGGTTGATCACGTCCAGCACCATGCCCAAGGTCGTGGTCTTGCCACTGCCATTGGGGCCTAGGATGCCATAGATCGTGCCTTTGGGGATTTCAAGGTTCAAGCTGTCCACGGCCGTGATGCGGCCATACTGCTTTCTGAGGTTCTGAATACTTAAGACTGATTCCACGCTGCCAAGTTACGAGAAATTGGCACAGGTGAAGTTACTTGTGCCATTGAGGTTTGAGTAAGACGCAGTTGCCGTCGCTGTGGTTGCAAGGAGTTTGAAAATAATCGTCTGTCGGGTGCAAAATTTGATCTTTTACGCAGGTTCCGGGAATTGCAGCCGATCAACAATCGTCGGTGCGCCGGTCCCATCAATGCACCCGCCGCATGAAGGCATAGTAGGCCCCTGCCGCCGAGGCCGAAAGCAAATGCCAAACACCATGTGCTTGGTACCAACTGCCTGGGTCACATC
>JANMIM010001120.1:0-7915 GCA_031375795.1 Bacteroidota bacterium | reverse complement strand
GTCACGGTGGGCTTGCGCACCAAAGTGCGGTCCAGTGTGCTGTTGCCACCACCTGTCCAAGCCGTGCCGGGGTTCTCGCCGATGGATCCGAAGATGTCGACATACTGGTTGGAAACGGTATTGAAGAGGCCGATGGCATCGTTGCCGTTCCAGTTCACTGCGGTGGCTGCGGTTGCAGCGCCCAAGTAAATGGTGGCAGCAGAGTTCCTGTACACGACCGTAGCGCCGGGTGCCAATGTGCCAGAAAGCGTGTTGCTTGGGCTGGCAGCCAAGGAGCCGTTGGAGAACAAACGCAACTGGTAGTTGCCGAGGTTCACCGCGCTGGCGGTAGGATTGTAGATCTCGATGTACTTGTTGGAAGCACTGCCTTCAACATATTCTGAGAAGAAGATCTCGGTCGGGGCGACAGTGGCGACGATGTTGCTGCACGTGAAGCTGGTGTTGTCCACGCTCAAGCTGGCAATGCCACAAGCGTCAGAGGAACCATTGTTCACATCCGAAGCGGAGATCGTGCCGTTGCCGCTGCCATCCAACTGTACGGTCACACCTTGGCAGATGGCCTGTGGCGCTACGTTGTCGATGACAGTGACGGTGGATGTGCAGGTGCTGCTGTTGCCATTCACGTCGATGACGGTCAGGGTCACAGTGTTGTTGCTGCCGACATTAGCGCAGCCATAGCTGTTGGGGCTCACGGTGATGCTCGCGATGCCGCAGTTGTCGCTGCTGCCATTGTTGACGGCTGTGGCGAGCAGGCTGCCGCTGCCATTGGCGCTCAGGGTCACTGTTGCATTTTGGCAAAGGGCCGTAGGTGCGACATTGTCCTGCACGGTCACGCTGGCGGTGCAAGTGCTGCTGTTGCCACTCGCGTCGGTCACGGTGAGGGTCACCGATGGGCCGCCGGTGGTGATGGTGTGGCTGCCGAGGTTGGAGACGGTGTTCACAGGGAAACCATTCCACTCAGAGGCCAATGCAGGGAAACCTGCCGTGCTGGAGGTGTTGCCGACGGTCACAGCGGGCTTGCGCACCAAGGTGAAGTCCAAGGTGGTGTTGCCACCACCAGTCCAAGCTGTACCAGGGTTTTCGCCGATGGCACCAAAGATGTCCACGTATTGGCTGGAGACGGTGTTAAAGAGGCCGATGGCATCGTTGCCGTTCCAGTTCACTGCGGTGGCCACGGTGGCTGCACCGACATAGACGGTGGCGAGTGAATTCCTATACACGACCGTCGCGCCGGGTGCCAAGGTTCCCGACAAGGTGCTGGTGGTGGTCACGACCGTGGCACCATTGGAGAACAAGCGCAATTGGTAATTGCCCAAGTTCACGGCTGCTGCAGTCGGGTTGTAGATCTCGATGTACTTGTTGTTGCTCGAACCTTCGACATATTCTGAGAAGAAGATCTCGGTCGGCGTGACAGTATTGACGATGTTGCTGCAGTTGAAGCTGGTGTTGCTCAGACTGTAGCTGACGATGCCGCAATTGTCGGTCGAGCCGTTGTCGACGGCCGCAGCAGTGATCGTACCATTGCCCGCACCGTCCAATTGCACGGTCACGTTTTGGCAAATGGCCACAGGCGGGTAGATCTCAGAGACAATGGCGTTCGCGGTGCAGGAGGCGCTGTTGCCAGAGGCGTCGGTGACCGTGACGGTGACCACGGTGTTGTTTCCGAGATTCGCGCAGGTGAACGTGGTCTGGCTGGCGGTAAAGGTGATACCCAGACAGTTGTCGTCGCTGCCGGCGTCGAAGTCATCCGGGGCGACCGTGCCGAGGCCGTTGCCGTCCAGGGTCAGGGGGACGTCCTGGCAAAGGGCGGTCGGCGCGATGGTGTCCTCCACGGTCACGTTGGCGGTGCAAGTGCTGATGTTGCCGTTCACGTCGGTGACGGTGAGGGTCACGACAGGGGCGCTGCTGGTGACCGTGTGGCTGCCGAGGCTGCCGCTGAAGTCGATCGCATTGCCGGCCCACTCAGTGCCGAGGCTAGGGAAGCCTGCTGCATTGGCAATGTTGCCTGCCAGCACGTTCGCATTGCGCACGAGGGTGCGGTCCAGTGTGCCATTGCCAGAGACGACCCAAGCGGTGCCTGGATCCTCACCGATGCGGCCGATGATGTCGATCGCGTTGCCGTTGTTGGTCAATGCGATGGCGTCGTCGCCGTTGAAGAAGCCGCTGCCATTGGTCTGGTCGGCCTGGGCAAGGAACTGCGTTGCCGCAGCCGAGTTGCAGACGACATAGACATCTCCATTGGCGACTGTGCCGCTCAATGGGATCGTGAGGCCGGCGGCGCTGCTGCCGTTGAAGTACATCACGATGGCATAGTTGCTCAGGTTCACAGCAGCGCCAGTGCCGTTGTAGATCTCCAAGCACTTGTTGTTGCTGCTGCCTTCGATGTATTCCGAGAAGAACAGGTCAGCTGCGGTGGAACTGCCGGAGATGCTGGCACATGTGAATGCGGTCGGGCTCAGGCTCAGGCTGGCGATGCCACAGGCGTCGCTGCTGCCATTGTTCACGGCTGCGGCGGTGGTGCTGCCATTGCCGCTGCCATCCAATTGGACGGTCACGTTTTGGCAAACTGCGACTGGAGCGATGGCGTCAACCACGCTCACGATGCTGTTGCAGGTGGCGGTGTTGCCATTCACGTCGGTCACGGTGAGTGTCACCGTGTTGGTCGTGCTGACATTGGCACAAGTAAATGTGTTGGTATTGATTGCCAAGGAGGCAATGCCACAAGCGTCGCTGCTGCCATTGTTGATGGCGGCTGCGGTCGTGGTGGCGCTGCCCGATGCGTTCAATTGCACGGTGATGTTTTGGCAAACGGCGGCCGGGGCGACTTGATCCAGGACGTTCACGCTGGCGGCGCAAGTGCTGGTGTTGCCATTCACGTCGGTCACCGTCAGGATCACGCTGGCGCCGCCTGCGTTCACGCTGTGCGTGCCGAGGCTGCCCACGAAGTCGATCGCATTGTTGTTCCATTCTGCAGCGAGGCTAGGGAAGCCCAATGCATTGGCGGTATTGCCACCGGTCACGGTAGGCTTGCGGGTGAGCGTGCGGTCCAGGGTGCTGATGCCCGTGTCGGTCCATGCGGTGCCTGGATCCTGGCCGATACGACCGAAGATATCAATGGCGTTGCCATTTTTCGTGAGGGCAATCGCGTCATCTCCATTGAAGAATCCGCTGGCGTTGGTGAGGTCGGCTTGGGCCAGGAACTGCGATGCAGCTGTGGCGTTGCAGACGACATAGACATCGCCCGAGGCCACGGTTCCGCTGAGCGGAATGGTGAGGCCGGCGGTGATGCTGCCATTGAAGTACATGACAAGTGCATAGCCTGCCAAGTTCACTGGTGCGCCTGTGCCGTTGAAGATCTCGACGCACTTGTTGTTGCTGCTGCCCTCGATGTACTCAGAGATGAAGAGGTCGCTGACCGAGGCAGTGGAAACGTCGCTGCAAGCAAACTGGGTGTCGTTCAAGCTCACGCTGGCGACGCCGCAATTGTCATTGCTGCCGTTGTCGATCTGCGCGGCCGTGATGCTAGCCTGGCCTGCATTGTCCAATTGGACCGTGAGGTTTTGGCAAACTGCGATCGGTGCGGTGTTGTCGGTCACGACCACGTTGAAGGTACAAGCCGCGCTGTTGCCAGATGCATCCGTTGCGGTAGCTGTCACCGCCGTGGTGCCCAGGGCAAAGACGCTGCCGCTGGCTGGGCTGTAGCTGATGCCACTCAACACGCAATTGTCGGTCGCGGTCGCAGCGAAGGTCACTGCGGCGCTACATGCAATCGCGGAAGCGTTTGCCGTAACTGTAGCTGGGCAAGTGATCACTGGGTTTTCAATGTCCAGCACCGTCACGTCAAAGGAGCAAACCGACGTATTGCCGGCTGGGTCGGTGGCGATGAAGGTGTTGGTGGTGGTACCGACGGGGAAGGAGGCACCAGAAGCCAAACCAGCAGTTTGGGTGATGGTGACGACGCCGCAATTGTCGGTGGCCTCGTTGTCATACTCATACAACGCACCACAAGTGCCGCCGTCGTTGGTGAGCGTGATGTCATTGGGATTGACATTGTTGCCTCCAGGACTTGTGATGACGCCGGTGGCATTGCCACAAGTGATGTCAGGTGCAGTGACGTCGACCACGGTGATCGTGGCGTTGCAGGTAGCAGTCAGCTGACCATCGCTCACGGTCAAGACGACCGGTGTCACACCCAAGCCATAAGGGCCAGCAGGTGAAACGCTGTAGGTCAATGGGTCGCCGTTGGGATCGGTGGAACCACCGTCAAACTCCGTAGCTGTGGCGGTGCCTTCGCAAGCTGCGCTGGCATCCACAGTTACGTTTTGGCAGATGGCGATCGGGCCTTGGTTGCAGCCTGTGCCCAAGACGGTGACGTCTGAGGTGCAGGAGCTGATGTTGCCAGCCAAGTCAGTCACGGTCACGGTGACGATGAACGATTGGCCTGCTTGTGCACAGGTAAATGAGTTGGGGCTGGCGACCGCGCTGGCAATGCCGCAGTTGTCGCTGTACACCGCGAGTTGGGTGGCCGTGACTGTTGCAGGGCTGCTGTTGGTGGGCGACACAGAGATCGCTTGGCAGGTCACCGTCGGGGCAATCACGTCTGCGTCAGCGCCCACGGTTGCCGAGGCAGTCGTGGAGCAGCCATTTGCATCGGTCACAGTCACGCTATAGCTGCCGCTGGCAATTCCAGAGAGGTCTTGCGTGGTGGCACCATTGCTCCAGAGGTAGGCAAATGGGGCTGTGCCGCTGCTCACCGTGAGATCGATCGATCCATTGGCAGCACCACAAGTGGTCCTTTGCACTGCAAACGCAGCGACAGGTTGCGGGCGAACCGTCACCGTCACAGGTCCTGCCACAGCTGTACAGCCATTGGGGGCCGTGAGGGTGACGCTGTAGTTGCCAGCGGCACCGACCGTGATGAATTGGGTGGTCGCACCATTGCTCCAAGCCCAGCTGCCGGCCGTGCCCGCCACGAGGCTCACCGATCCGCCTTGGCAGAATGTGGTCGGGCCTACGTTGGTGATGGTCGCGCTGCCTGCAGTTCCGACCAAAATCACATCGTCGATGCGGAATTGTGGGGTGGTGCTGGTGTTGCGGAAGCGGATGCGCAAGTTGGGGGTCGATGGGATCACACCCGTTGCATTCACTGAAGCCCATACAGCGGTGCCCGTTCCCGTCGGCAATGGACCGAAGGTCAATGGGGTGTAAGTCGTGCCATCTGAGCTCACTTCGACGACAAGCTCTGAGCCTGTGGAGGCCGTAGTGCTTTTGAAAACGCCAAATGCGAGGATTGGATTCGCGAAAGCGGTTGTATTGATGCCCGAGATCTGGAAGCTTGAGGTTCCATTGTTGGTCAAAAAGACGTTGGCCAAACCAGAGGCGCCTGTGTAACCGCTCGATGGGCCTGTATTGCGCATGTCACCGGTGCCAGACATGGTCAGGGCATCGTTGTCATAGGAATTGGCTGCTTCATAGGCTGCAATCGCAGTCGTGGAAGGCGAGGTGCCCATGGTCTCTGCAAAAATCTGGCTCACGCCGCCGAATTGATTGACCTGCACGGTAAAGGCGCAAGTGGCTGTCCTGCCAGACCCGTCAGTTGCGACAAAGGTCACAACATTGGTGCCGACAGGGAAGCTGCTGCCCGAGGCGAGGCCGCTCGTGCGCACCACATTCACCGTGCCGCAGTTGTCGGTAGCGGTGGCATTGCTGTAGTTCACGATTGCTGAGTTGGTGCCTTGTGAGGCACAGACCACGATCGGAGTCGGGCATGTGATCACAGGATTGGTGACGTCTGGTGCCGTCGTGACAGTGGCTGTAGCTGTGGCGGTGCAACCAGCAGAGGTCGCGGTCACAGTGTAGGTGCCAGCAGGCACGTTGCTCAGGTCCTCGGTGGTCGCGCCATTGCTCCAGAGGTAGGTGACTGGGCCGCCTGCACCTGCAGTAGTAAAGTTCACTGCGCCCGTGGAGGTGCCTGGGCAGCTCGCAGGGGTGGTGCTGGTGATCGTGCCGGTGAGCGTGCAGCATGAACCCACGATCACGGTGATCACCTCGGTCGTGGAGGCTGCGGGGCTGCCGTTGTCGGTGGCAGTGAGGGTGATGGTGCGTGTGCCTTGGTTGCAGGCAGCACCCACGATGGTGATATTGGTCGTGGAGGTCACGCCATTGGTCGTGGAGACGGTGGTATTGCAAAGACCGCCGGTATTCACGACGGTCGTCACAGTCTGGTTCACCTCGGGGGCGATGAAGGTCACTGGGAAAGAGAACGTCTGCCCGCAGGCGATGTTCACGGTATTGTTGGATGGAATCGTGCTCGTCGCAGGAGGAATGTTGCCTGAGTTGCTCACGCTAAAGCATGTGCATTGGTCGTCCAGGTAGCTCACGCCATCATCGGCGCCACCTGGGCCGTCATAGACGCTGCTGTTCACACTGAACCTGCCCGTCTGGATATAGTTGATGCTGTTGCCTTGGTTCACGCCGACCGTGGCGGCCGTGCCACCAAAGCCGCCGACGCCGCCAGAGGCAGAGCCAGTGGTCCATTGCATGTCGCCATAGTGGAAGCATACGTTTTGGCCCAGGCCGATGAGGGGGTCATTGTTGGTGCCGATGATGCACTGGAAGGTGTTGAGCTTGTCGATTTGCTGGCTGAAGTAGCCCACGCCGTTCCAAGTCACGATCAGGTTGGTTGCATTCACTTTGTAGTAGATCAAGCCGCCGCTGCGGGTGTCCACGTCTGCCCAAAAAGGAGCCACCATCGGCTCCGTAAATGGAAAGCCAGAGGCGGAGTACACCCCATAAGGCCCGTTGAAGGTCAGGTTGCCGTTGGTGTTGATCCACACCTGCGTGTAGTTCACACCATACAGGCTGAAGGTAAATGGCAAGGCGATGGGCCCAAAGGAACCATCGTCATTGACGGGAATCGATGTAAACGATGGATCCACAGGTACAAAGCAGCTGGGTAGCTGTGCTCCATTCTGGCCCAGGTCGCCTACGCGGCCGGTCACATTCAGGGCGTGGTCACTCAGGTTGATCGGGGCCACACCCCCGCCTGTTCGTGCAAGGGCGGCGTTGCGCTTCAGCTGGTCATACTGGGGATTCATCACCGAGGGGTCGGTGACGCGCTGCCCAATAGCCAACTGTGGCACGGCCATCCATGCAAGCAATGTCCCCGCCATACAGGCGAGCAACACTCTCGTAAAAATGTTCTGTTTCACTGTTGCTGAATAAGTTAATGAAAAACCTTAGTGTCGGCAAAGAACGCGGTGGCAGTTTCCCGAGCGAGCAGATGACCTTGCTCGGTGACCCAGCCACCTCCAGACATTCTGTCTTGCGATTGCTCGCAACAGCAGACTCCCAGATTCAGCACGAAAGGTAACACCCCCTTTTTGCACAAAAAAGCCGATACGTGAGACTTAACGTTGATTTATCATTGGGCCAGTCTGAGCCCTGCCAAGGACCATCGCCCAAGCGACATTTGTGTACTCTGAATCCATTCTCGGAAATGAATATTTGGATTTCGTAGGAAAATGTACCCGTTGTTGCAATTTTCACTGCATCACGTGGTAAATCGCAGGACGTTGCTAGCACATGTCGCCGCGCTATGGCTGCTAGGAGGAATCAAAGGCAGGGCGCTCATAGCTCCCAGACAGAAGATGCAAAAGGCCGAAACGCCACGCAAGAAAAACAACAAAATTCATGTTTTTTTGATACCGCGAATGGGAAGAATGATGGGTTTGGGGCAGCAATCAAGGTATTGCCTGTCATTGAGCTTGGACCTGGGTTAAGAACAACCCCTGTTTTGCATCCCACCCATGAGAAGGGCCCCCATTTTGGGGCGGTAAATGATGAAACAACAACCATGTACCATTGCTGATGAATTGGCCTGTGGTAGGGGAAGGTCGCGACCTTCCCCTACCAC
>JANMIM010001324.1:0-6540 GCA_031375795.1 Bacteroidota bacterium | reverse complement strand
CTACAATTACCAGCAACTGCGCGCCGAGCTCGACTATCCCTGGCGCACGGGTACCGATACCGAGGTGATCCTGGCTGCCTACCACCGATGGGGCCCTGATTGCCTTCAGCGCATGGTCGGCATGTTTGCGTTTGCGATTTGGGACAAGGTCGCCCAGCGGCTGTTCATCGCCCGCGACCGTCTCGGCATCAAGCCGATCTACCTCTGCGAGCAGGATGGCAAGCTGCTGTTTGCCTCCGAGATCAGGGCCTTGCTGGCCTCGGGCCTGGTCAGGGCGCGTGTGGACCGGCAGGGGCTGCAATCCTACCTGATGTACCAGACCGTGTATGGCAGTGGCACGATGGTGGCTGGCGTGACGATGCTTCCGCCGGGACACTTTGCGATCTGGGAGCAAGGTCGATTGAGCCAGCATGCTTGGTGGGATCTCTGGGCGCAGGCCGACCGCGCCGCCGAGGGCATGGACGCCACGGCTGTGCGCACACGCATACGCACTTTGCTGGCGCAGGCGATCGACCGCAGGCTCGTGAGCGACGTGCCCGTGGGCGCCTTCCTGAGCGGGGGCATCGACTCCAGCGCGGTCGTGGCCCTCATGGCGCAGGCATCGGCGCAGCCGGTGGACACTTTCTCGATCGTGTTTGAGGAAAAGGAGTTTGACGAAAGCGAATGGTCGGGCTTGATCGCCCGCAAATACAATACCCGCCACCATCCCATCCTGCTCAAGCCCAGCGATTTTCTCGACGCCTTGCCAGCCGCCCTGGCCAGCATGGACCATCCCAGCGGCGACGGCATCAACAGTTATGTGGTTTCGCAGGTCACGCGGGCACAAGGGGTCAAGGTCGCGCTCTCGGGCCTGGGCGGAGACGAGCTGTTTGCGGGTTATCCGATCTTCACTTCATTGCCCGCCATTCTCCAAAAGCCCCTTTTCCGATTGCCCTACCCCCTGCGCAAAGGCATGGCGGGCCTCTACGGATTGCTGCGCGCTGGCCGCGAAGCCGAGAAAAAAGGAACGGTATTGAGTTTGCCGACCGCCTCCATCGAGGAGGTGTACAAGGTGTTTCGCACGATCTACAGCGAGCGCGATGCCCGGGCGATGTTGTCGGGTTTGCAGGGGAATGCGCATCCGCTTGCCTCCACACTGGCCCACCATCGTACACAGCGACAGGGCCTGCCCCTGCTGAGCCAAATCGGCGGCTTGGAGATCTCATCCTATACCCAGGGCGTCTTGCTGCGCGACACCGACCAGATGAGCATGGCCCATGCCTTGGAGGTGCGGGTTCCGTTTTTTGACCATGACTTGGTGGAGTTTGTGATGGGGGTGCCCGACGACCTCAAGCGCGGCACCTATCCCAAGCAATTGCTGGTCGATTCGCTGGGCGACATGCTGCCCCCGGCGCTGGTACACCGCAAGAAGATGGGTTTTGTCTTCCCCTGGGAGCAGTGGCTGCGCGGTCCCTTGCGTGGGTTTTGTGAGGAGCGGATGCAACAATTCGCGCAGCGTGGATTCATCGCCGACCCTGCGCGTGTGCAGCGCATTTGGCAGGAATTCCAGGCTGGCAAGGGGGCCTGGCTCTGGACGCATATCTGGTTGCCGGTGGTGCTGGAGGAGTGGATGCAACGCAACAGGGTCGTGGCATGAGCAAGGGAAGCCCGCGAATCTTGGTCTTTGTGGATTGGTACCTGCCCGGTTTCAGGGGTGGTGGCCCCATCACCTCGATCGCCAATCTGGTGGAGGCCTTGGGCGGGGAATACCATTTCTCCATCGTCACATCCGACACCGACTATGGTCAGCGCGCGCCCTATCCAGACATCGTCACCGATGCCTGGACGGAGCTGGGCCCGTCCTGCCGGGTCTGGTATTGCAGCCGCGAGGCCAGCAGTTACCGCCACGTGCGCCGCATCATCGCCGAGACCGACTATGACCTGCTGTACCTCAACAGCATGTTTTCCCTGGGCTACACGATCTTTCCGTTGTGGAACAGTCGCTCGGCCAAGCCGGAGATCCCGGTGTTGCTGGCGCCACGGGGGATGCTGCATGCAGGCGCCTTGGGCTTGAAGCCTTTCAAGAAGCAGCTCTTTTTGCGGGCGTTGCGGCTCATCGGCATTCACAAGCAGATCTGTTTCCAGGCCACCGACGACCAGGAGACCAAGGACATCCAATCCGCCCTGGGGGCCGATATGAAGGTCTTGCAGGCCCCCAACCTGCCCAAGGTGCGGCAGGCGCCCTTGCAATTGCTTCCCAAGTCCCCCGGCCAACTGCGGATCGTGTTTCTTTCACGTTTGACCGAGAAAAAGGGCCTGCATTACCTGCTGGAATTGTTGCAGGGGCAGTCGGCGACGGTACATCTGGACATCATCGGGCCCGACGAGGAGCCCGGTTACTGGGCGCGTTGCGCGGCGATCGTGGCTGGGTTGCCGCCGCATATCACGGTGGAAAAACACGCCCCGCAGCCCCCTGAGGCGGCGATGGCCTACCTCGCTGCTGCGCATTGTTTTGCGATGCCGACCCTGGGCGAAAACTTTGGGCATGCGATTTTTGAGGCCTTGAGCGCGGGTCGCCCGGTGCTCATCAGCGACCAGACACCCTGGCGCGACCTGGAGGCGCGGCGGCTGGGCTATGACCTGCCGCTGGGCAATCCCGCTGGGTTTCAGGCGGCCATTGCCCGGTTTGCGGCCATGGACCAAGCCGAGTGGGACCACTGGGCCAGCGCAAGTTGGGCGTTTGCGGCGGATTTTATCGCCAGCGGGGATTTGCTGGATGAAAATCGGCGGATGTTTGCAGATGCGATGGCTTGGGAGGGCGGCAAGGCAGGCGGTGGGTCGTCGAGGGATTAGGCTTGGTGGAATTGGGTTTTTCGTCGGCTCAGTGCTGTATTAAAATCATTTGATTCATGCCGATTCCGTAGGAACGGCAGGTTTTTCGGACATGCCTGTGCAGGGGAAGGTTGCGGAAAGTGTTTCAGAATCGAATCTTCGATTTCGATTTTCCCACTTTGGCTATTTTGTGGACGATTTTGAAGGGTGAGTTTTCCGAATTTTGCACAGGATCTCCCACTTGGTGGCATTTTCGGGGGGATAATTCCCACCATGTCTTCAAAACGGCCATTCTGAAACGGCCTCTGCGACCTTCCCCTACATGGGCATGTCATGGGTTCAGAGCCCCCGCAAACCCATCTTTGCAAAAGCCGAAAAGGTTGACGAATTTTGAGCCGATGCCTACCTGTCTTGGGTGGCGATATGGGCTGAAAAGGAATTTGTATGTCGTTTGCGAAGTTTGTGACGAGCATCCCGGTGTTGGGACCTGCTGCAGTAAAGGTGAAGAAGGCGATTTTTGGGCAGAAGAAATTTCCTGGCTCGGCTGAGTATTGGGAGTCGCGGTATGCCACGGGCGGCAATTCGGGCGCGGGCTCCTACAGCAACCTCGCCGAGCACAAGGCAGATGTGATCAATGCCTTTGTCGCCGAGAATGCGGTGCAGACCGTGATCGAGTTTGGTTGCGGCGACGGCAACCAATTGTTGCTGGGCGCCTATCCCCACTACATCGGGCTCGACATTTCGCCGACCATCATCCGCAAATGCATGGCGATGTTTGAGGAGGACAAGACCAAGAGCTTCTTTGTCTACGACACCCGGGCCTTTCGCGACCGGCAAAAGGTGTTTCAGGTCGAATTGGCGATGTCGCTCGATGTCTTGTACCACCTGATCGAGGACGAGATCTTTGAGAAGTACATGCACCACCTCTTTGACAGTGCGACCCGCTATGTCTTGATCTACTCCAGCAACTTTGAGCGGCAGCAGCAGCACCACGAGATCGACCGTGTATTTACAGACTGGGTCGCCAAGCACCGGCCGGAGTGGGAGCTTTGGCAGAAGATCGACAACAAATACAAGGCAGACCCCAACGATCCCGGCCATTCCTCCAAAGCCGACTTCTATTTCTACCGCCCGAGGGCATAGTGCAGGAGTATTTGCCCCGTGTTCTTACCTTGTTAAATTTTTTTCTAGGCAACAACAGTGTGGCGGCAGCCTTGGGGCTCAGCGTCTGTTTTGTTGCTAAATGGATTTAGAATAATCCAATCGACGATTTGGTACGCAGGCTTTTGGAGCGGCGGATTCCATGAACTCAAACACTTGATACTTACGCTTTCATCGTTGGGAATTCTGCCTTGGATTTACGTATTTCGGGACTCTAAAACTTCAATCACTTAATTCTAGGTCATGAAAAAGGTATTCCTATCAATGTTTGCTGTCATCTTGCTGGGGTCGAGTTTGACAGCCCAGCAGGTGAGAAACTGTAACACGGTCGAGAACCAAGCCCGTCTGGAGAGCTTGGATCCCTCGCTGGCCAGCGTGCGGGCACGCATCGAGTCCTATACGCAGCAGTATGTGGACCAAAACCAGACCCAAGGACAAGAAGTCGTCTACACGATCCCGGTGGTCGTGCACATCGTGTACAATACCGCTGGACAAAACATCACCGATGCACAGGTGCAGAGCCAGATCACGGTTCTGAACAATGACTTTCGCCGCCTGAATGCCGATGCCGTGAACACGCCATCGGGTTTCCTGGGCGTCGCAGCAGACTGCGAGATCAATTTCTGCCTGGCGACCAAGGACCCATCGGGTGCTGCCACCACCGGCATCACACGCACGTCGACCACCACGACATCCTTTGTGGATGACGACTTGGTGAAATCCAACGCGACAGGTGGCAAGACACCTTGGGATGCCACAAAATACCTGAACCTCTGGGTCTGCCCGCTGGGCGGTGGCCTCCTCGGCTATGCCCAATTTCCCGGTGGCCCCGTCTCTACCGATGGCGTCGTGATCAACTACACCGCCTTTGGCACCTCTGGTACCGCGACCGCACCCTTCAACAAGGGCCGCACCGCCACACACGAGGTCGGCCACTGGCTCAACCTCTACCACATCTGGGGCGATGACTGCGGCCAAGGCGATGGTGTCTGCTCCTCAGGCACCGAGTGCAGTGGCTCAGACGTCGTCGGCGACACCCCCAACCAATGCGAGATGGTCTATGGCAATCCCGGCGTAGGCGTGGTGAGGACCGATGCTTGCACCAGCACCAGCCCCGGCGTGATGTGGCAAAACTACATGGACTACACCGACGATGCTGCGATGAACCTTTTCACGACGGGTCAGAAGTCGCGCATGGTCGCCATGCTGGCGACAGGTGGCCCACGTGCCAGCCTGCAAACCTCCACCGGTTGCGGCAGCGTGGCACCGAGCTATTGTGCCTCGGCTGGCGGCTCGACCGCCGATGAGTGGATCCAATCGGTGGCCATCGGCGCATTCACCAACACATCTGGCAACAACAGCGGCTACGGCAACTATACCGCCACCAACGTGTCGCTCATCAAAGGCACCGCCTACAACCTCACCCTCACCCCCGGCTACACGTCGACCGCATTCGCTGAATACTGGAAAATCTGGATCGACTACAACAACGACAAGGATTTTGCCGATGCCGGCGAACTCGTCTTTGATGCAGGGGCCGCCGCCACGGGCGTGCGCACGGGCAGCTTCACGGTCTCCACGACTGCGACCGCTACCACGACCCGCATGCGCGTGTCGATGAAATACAATGGCGCGCAGACCGAATGCGAAGCCTTCCCCTATGGTGAAGTCGAGGACTACGGCGTCACCCTCTCTGCCGCCGCCTCCTGTGGCAATCCCACCTCGCTGGCTGCCGGCAGCCTCACCTCCACGGGTGCAACCCTGAGCTGGGCAGCGGTGACAGGTGCCAACAGCTACAACGTGCAGTACAAGATCAATGGCGGCACCACCTGGACCACCACGACCAGTACCACCAACAGCAGGGTGCTCACCGGCCTCACGGCAGCGACCACCTACAACTGGCAGGTACAGGCCGTCTGCACCGGTGCCAACAGCGCCTATGTCGCGGGAACCAACTTCACGACCTCGGCTGCAGGCTGCACCGATTCCTATGAAGCCAACGAAACCCAGGCGACCGCCAAGACCATCGCCTTGAACACCAATGTGCTCGCAAAGATTTGCAACGCGACCGACATCGACTATTTCAAAATCACGACCTTGACCACTGCCCCCAAGTTGAAGGTGACTTTGACCACCCTGCCCGCAGACTATGATGTGGTGCTGTACAACAGTGCTGGTGTGCAAATCGGCTCGTCTGCCAATGGCGGCACGACCAGCGAAAGCATCATCTACAACACCGCCACGACGGGTGCAGTGTATTACATCAAGGTGATTGGCTACAATGGCGCCTTCAACACGGCCACAAGCTACACCTTGCGTGCCGCCACGCAAGCCGCCAACTGGGTGCGGATGGCCAGCCCAGACCCTGTGGTGGCCAAGGACTTGAGCGGCATCGTCGAAGACGAGATGAAGGTCTATCCCAATCCCGTCGCCCAAAACCTGTTTGTGAACTACACGACCTTGATCGAGGGCAATGGCATCTTGACGATGACCGACCTCTCGGGCCGCACGGTGCTGCGCCGCGAAGTGTCCTTGGTTCCCGGCTCCAATGTCATCGACTTCAGCGCC
>JANMIM010001056.1:0-5771 GCA_031375795.1 Bacteroidota bacterium | reverse complement strand
TTGCCGCCGCAATACATCTCCCAGTACAAGTTGGGGTGGCTCAGGATCCACTGCCGGCGCGTGACGCTGGCCTCGCGCAATCCGAGCTCCAGCGTGCGCAGGGGCGGCATGGTCACGGTGGCCTGCCGCTGCACGCTACCGAGTCCCCGACCAAGGCCATCTTGTGTCATGCGTGTCTCGTAGCTGGCTTTCACGGCCACCTCCCCCCCACCGGGCGGACATTTTTCAAACGGCAAAAAAAGATCGAGGCTCCCGCTGCGGTTGGCGGCGGTGAGCAGCAGGCGCCCATCTTTCCAATCGGCGGGTGCGGGCCCCAAAAGCTCCAAATCTGCGGCTGCAACCGCTCCCCAACTCGCTTCCACCTTGGGAATGAGCGCAAAGACCGCATTCTTGCAATGCTCGAAATAGCTGGCCGGCAGGTCGTAGTCCATCGTGAACTGCAAGCCGCCACGGCCCGCTTGCGCATGCACGCCGACCTTCCATTGCCCATAAACCATGTCTGAAACCTCGTCTCCGATGTCGGTGAGCTGTCGCTGCGCCCGTGTGAGCACGATCGGCTGTGCATCGAGCATCACCCCGGCCTCCATCTGCAACCTCGGCTTGTCGGCGGTCGCAAAGGACTGCGGCCATGCAAAATGGGGGATGAACAATTCCAGGCTGCTGCGCTGCGCGATCAGCTCCACCAGCCCATTCTCGATCGGCACTGCCCCCGGGCCGATCACCTGCAAGAGCTTGGGTGACACGATCTGCCCACCTGCGCGCATGCGCAGCGCGAGCATGAAGCGCGCACCCGGCAAGGCATTTTCCACGGCATAGTCGAGCTTCACCCGCGTCCCGGAGACCCCATCGACCCGTGCCTGCTCGATCGCCTCATAGCAGGTCACCAATACCTTGGGCGGATAGATGGCATCCTGTTGCAACAGCGCATGTCGCACGCGGTCAAACCTCAAATCGTTGCGGTTGCCACTGCGAAAACCGTTTTGCCAAATGTCGATGCTCAGGCTGCCGACGAGGTCGGAGAAGCCCAGCAGGTCAAAGTCGTGCACATAAAATTGGATGCGGTCACCCTCGGAAATCCAGATCCATGGACTGTGGTCGCTGGGGTCGCCGGTGTAAATGGTGTCGTTTTTTTGCTTTGCGCTTTCGTGCACGTAATGGTCGCCGCGCCGCAAGGCCCAGATCAACTCGGGATAGATATCCCTGGCATTGAGGAATTTATAGTCCCAAGTCTCGCCATCGATGTCGGTGGTATAGGACTCGATGCGCTCGACCTGCATGCGGTAGAGTTGCATGGGCGGCTTTTGGAAGCGCAGGTTGTGCGGCCCCGAGGAGGCGACCACCTGCTTGTCGGCCTGCTCCACAAGATTGATCTGGAGAAGGATATGGTTTTCGCCTTGGCTAAGCCCCATCGCGAAGTAGGGCACAAACATCGCATGCGCATCCTTGTCGGCATCGGTCGACGTGAGATACAGGCTGTCGCGGCACGTCCCCTGGAGACTGGCGTAGCCCCCGGCGCCGGTCGCAGCGGGGAGCGGCTGCTGATTTGCGTCCAAGACGAGGCATTCGAGGTAGTAGGGCGACGCGGGCGTAGGCGCCACGTTGGGCTCGAAATGAAGGTTGAACCGCATTGCGATGCCCTTGAGGCCGGCATTGGTCTGGTCGGGCAGGATCTCGACCTTGGAAAAGGAATAAG
The DNA here is from genome assembly GCA_031375795.1 of Bacteroidota bacterium. Taxonomy (GTDB): domain Bacteria; phylum Bacteroidota; class Bacteroidia; order J057; family JADKCL01; genus JADKCL01. The sequence continues at coordinate 4,078 of JANMIM010001056.1, read as the reverse complement.
GGGCGGCAGGTAACTGGGCATTCAATCCGCCTGCGATGCCTCCCAAGGCCAAGAAAGCCATCCAGGAGACCCAGCGGATCGAACGAAAAACGGTATGTCGCTGCCACAAGTGCATAGACAAAGGTAGGACTTTGGGACGGAATTTGGGAATTGGGCTGGAAGACACTTGCAATTTGTGGTCCAAGGTCGTTTTGCCTGCTGTTGCAGGGCCTGCCGCATTCGCTTGGTATCGTGGCCATGATTTGTAGCCCCAAGGGGCTAGTCCCTACACACATCATTGAACGGTCTCAGAATTTGATCAATACGTACATTTTTCTCTAACGTGTTGCCTAAAGGTCCCTTCGGGATGACAGCGCAACTGTGATTTATGGCGTCTTCGACGCATCTTCACGGCCACTGGCCGTCATCCTGTAAGGACCTTTAGGCAACCCGACAAGAGCCGAACCGATACTAAACAGATGACTTTTGCCATTGTAAAAATGTGTGAAGAGACCAGCCCCCTATGAGCCCTGCAACCGCCCCCAAATCGCCCGACCGTCCATTTGAGACGGCAGTTGAGCGGGCGATGCGGGGAAAGCCGCACGCAGGGTCTCGATTTTTGTGGATATTTGCACACAGACATGAGTGCCATCAAAAAACTGGCTAGCCAGACAGCGATTTACGGCCTGAGTTCGATCATCGGGCGAATCGCAGTTTGGGGGCTTACACCGCTGCTCACCGCCAAGATGGCCGTGGCGGAGTATGGCATTTTCAACGACCTATATGCCTTTGTCACCTATTTCCTCGTCATCCTCACCTTTGGGATGGAGACGGCATTTTTCAGGTATTCGGGCGGGGACAAGCTCAACGACAAGCCCTACACACAGTCGCTGATGTTCGTCACCGGGCTGGCCTTGGTTTTTGTCTTGTTGTTTTCGCTCGCCTGCCCCGCCATCTCCACCGCCCTCGGCTATGGCAACCGCCCCATGCTCGTGATGATGGTGGTCTGGATCACATTTTTTGATGTCGTGACCTCCATGCCCATGGCCAAGCTGCGCCACGATGAACGTCCCATCGTATTTGCCGCCCTGAGCCTCTTCAACATCTTTATCACCGTGGGGCTCAACCTGTTTTTTATCTTCGTCCTCAAGGAAACCTCGGCCGAATACGTATTCCTCGCCAATGTGATCGCATCGGTGGTCAAATTCCTGATGTTGCTGCTGGTGTCGATGCCCGTGTTGAAGCGGTTGGAGGGCAGGGGCAAGATCCTGAGCAAGTTTGCGGGCATTCGCCTGCTGCCCACCACATGGACGGTCGATCCCAAGCTCATGCGCAGCATGGCGGCATTTGGCTTGTTTATCATGATCGCCGGCCTGTTTGGCATGGTCAATCAAAACGCCGACGGCAACTTCATCACCCGCATCTGGGGCAGCAAACCCGCAGACTACAATGGCACGATGCTCACCGGCGCGGCCATGAACGGCATCTACAGCGCCAACAAGAAATTGGCCGTTTTCATCCTGCTCGTCACCCAGGCCTTCAGGTATGCCGCCGAACCTTTCTTCTTTCGACATGCCAGCCAAAACAAAGGCCGCGTCGTCTATGCCAAGGTCTTTCATTATTTCATGTTGGCCTCCCTGGCAGCCTTCCTGATGATCAGCACATTCAGCTATGAGTTTGTCTCCTTCAAGATCTTTGGATTCCAGCTCATCAACGACAAGTACTGGAAGGGCTTGAATGCCGTCGCGCCGCTCATGCTCTCCGCAGTGGTCTGGGGGGCCTATACCAACCTCACGATTTGGTACAAGCTCACCAAGCAGGTGCGTTTTGGCATCCTCTTCTCGGGATTGGGCGTCGTGGTGATGATCGTCCTGTTTGCGTTGATGATCCCTGTCTGGGGCTACCTGGGCGCTGCCTACGCGATGCTCATCACCTACCTGCTCATGACCGCGATGGTGTACCTGAGCGGGCAGCGGTATTTTTACATCCCCTACAAAATGGGCCGCATCGGCATCCACACGATCATTTACGTGGGCTGCTACCTCATCAATGCGAGCTTTGGCAATTCGCAAATGTTCAGTGGCTTGTTTTTCAAGAAGCTGGTCTTTTGCATGCTCGCCTTGGGGCTGAGCTATGCCATCGAGCGGGTGATGCCGATCAAGTGGATCGAGCCCAATCTACCGCCGGCCAAGGAGGGGGCTGGGCAGGCGGAGCCTGAGGGTTGAGCAATTCGGCAATCTTGTTGCATTTCAGTTCTGGATTTGTGCATGAATTGGGCTGAAAGGCCCGTCCCAAAATATTGCTGGTCAAGTACCCATCGTAGGGGCAGGGCATGCCCCGCCCCTACAGCAAACTGCTGATCATCAACGACTTATTCCGCAAATATTTCGAAGTTGCAATGCGGTTCAGATCCAAAACGGAGCTAAACGCAGCCTCAGTAATCATCATCATTTTGCGCGGCGCCGGATTGGCCTGCTTGGGCGGTCGGGTCGAGGCCATCCACACAAATGATGTATTGCAGACCAGGCATGGCCGGCAGCTGCGGCAGGTGAAATTCTGCTGGGGCGGCTCCCATCCCGACGGATGCGGCTTTTTGCAAGATCGGATAGTCCGCCCCCTTCACCACGCGCCCGTCGCAAGGCATCCAATTGGCTGGAATCTCCTCCCCTACCCACAACACCATCTGTGCGACCAAACCCACGTATTTCGCATCCTCGGCGCTCACCCGGGCCTTGACCACGTAGTGGGCAGCCTCCTGTGACGCGATCATCGGCAGTGCAAACTCCAGCACCCCATCCCCGCCAAACCGATTGCCGACCAGGGCTGCAAGCTCGGGATACTCGGCCACGGCCAACAACCGGCCATCGCAAGGGAGCCATTCCGCCGAACCTGCAGCCGACAGCGTCATTTTGATCATTCCTACAATTCCATCCATAAACATCTGGTTTAGGCTGCAAAATAAATGCTCTCGGCCGATATGGCAACCTCGCAGCCCCTCAAATCCGTATATTCCTGCCATGAATTCGCAAAACTACCTCCAGCGCCGTGTGCGGAGCTTTGGCCATGCCTTCAAAGGGATCGCCACGCTGTTTTTGAGCCAGGCACATGCCAAGATCCACCTCGTGGCCACGGTCCTCGTGATCCTGCTGGGGATCTGGCTGGGCCTCGAATGGGCGGAATGGGCAATGGTCACTGTCGCCATCACGCTGGTCTGGGTGGCTGAGGCCATGAACACGGCGATCGAGTTTGTCGTGGACCTCGCCTCGCCAGATTGGCACGCGCTCGCTGGCAAGGCCAAGGACGTGGCGGCGGGAGGCGTACTGATCGCAAGCTTCGGGGCCATCGCCATCGCTGCATTCACCATGGGCCCCAAGATTTGGCATCTGTTTTGAGGAAACACCCCTGCGATCGATCTTTCTTTCGCAGTTCACGTATTCTACCCTAATTTTGAACGCACTAAATAAGGATATGACATTTCACAAGTACTTTCGTTTCAGTTTTCTCGCCATCGCGCTGCTGCTGAGCACGCGGATCTATGCACAGACCGCTGCCATTTCAGACTTTGAGGTCGACTACAAGGTCGACCTGAACGATCCCAAGATGGATCCCATGGCCAAGATGATGCTCAGTAGCGCCAAGATGACCATGTCTTTCCTCGGCCAAAAGACCCGCATGGACATGAACATGAACGTGATGATGCGCACCGTGGCCATCAGCGACGAAGCCACCAAAAAAAGCATCGTCCTCATGGACATGCTCGGCCAGAAAAAGGCGATGGTGCCCGACGACGATCCGACCGAGCTGAAAAACCGCTACGATGCCACGAGCACCAAGACCGGCAAGACCAAGACCATCGCCGGCTACAAGTGCGATGAATATATTGTGAAAACCAAGGAAGGCGACGAGATGCATATGTGGTGCACGTCGGCCATCAAACCCAAAAGCACCGCCACGGACTTCTCCTTCAAAAACGTGAATGGCTTCCCCTTGGAAATGGACATGAACCAAGACGGGATGAAAATGAAGATGATCGCCACCAAGGTGAGCCTCACCAAGCCCGATGCCAGCAAGTTCTCGACTGCGGTGCCCAAGGGCTATA
>JANMIM010001008.1:0-3053 GCA_031375795.1 Bacteroidota bacterium | reverse complement strand
ATCGGCCGCAAGTTTCGCAGCTTCATCTCCCCTACTCCCCAAATCCTGTAACGATCACCGTCATCGAGCGGTCCCAAGGCGCGACGCCCACTTGGTCGTGGGCTTGGATATTGAAGATCAGGGAACTGCAATCGGGCGTGAAGATGGCCCCCGTGGAGGTATAGCCCGCTGGGATCACGGCAAAGCGATGCAGGTCATCGAGCTTGGGCTGCACGTGCTTGAGGTCGAGGAAGTAGATCTCATTGACGACCTTCTTCTCGGCTGATTTGCCAGGCCGGGGCTTACCGGGGATGCCGCTGCCGCTGGGGATACGGCCGCCTGAGACACCGTTGAGGTTCTCTTGGATCACGAGCAGCCCTCGATGGGCATCGATCGTAAGGTGGGCGGGATTGCTGATCACGATGCTCTTGTCCTCGGCCGCCTGCCCACCCTCCAAGAAGACGCTGAACTTCTCGGTCTTGGGGTCGTAACGCAGGATGCGGCCATACTTGTCGTCGTAGATTTTGTTGCCGAGGTGCAGCGGCTCGAGGTGGGGTGCCACCTTGCCTCCCTGGGCGATCGCCTGTGTGGCATCCATGGAATCCTGACCCGTCTCGCTGATGAGGAAGGTCCCATCCGCCAGCTGAACGATGCCTGCCAGGCGATTGAAGATGGTCGCGCCCCCCTGGAAAGCGTGGCGACGTGCATACATGAGCGTATCCCTGCCCCTGGACAGCTGAATCCAATGGCTGCCAAGCGTGTCGGCCTCATGGCGGTAGGCATACAGGCGGCCGCTGCGCAGGTTGCGAGCGGTGTCGGCCACAAACTTAAAAAATGCGCCCGGTCCCTCGTCGTCCATCAAGTAAAAGGTCTTTTCGTCGGGCAGCACCACATTGCCCCCGTGCATGAACCGCCCCATCGCCTGTCGCTTACCGAGGACCTTGCGGGTGTGTGCATCCACCTCCACCATCCATCCAAAATTGCTCCACTTGGGATGGGCATTAAAATCGGTGGTGTCGCCTGCTGCACCAGCGAGGAGGGTATCGCGTTGAAACAAAATGCTTTCGCTGGAGGGTTCGGTCTCCTCGGAACTCAGGATCGTGCCCCAAGGCGTGAGCACCCCCGATGAATTGGAAAGGGTGCCGCCGACACCCGCAAAATTGATCGCGTATGGAAAACCGACCTTGCTCCAGCCCTGAAGGGTGTCGCGGTAAATCTCCATGACCGATGCGCCGCCACCGTCGCCGATCTGTGCATTTGGGGCGGTCGATTGGTGATTGACCCAGAGGATGCCATGGGTCGAGGAGCCATTGATCGGGAGATAGGCCAGGAAATCATGGCCTCCTTTGGCTGCGGCCATCGCATTGGTCCATTCGACCTTTTCACTTTCCCCCTCTTGGTACAAGACCTTGTACTCAAACTTACCCCCGGGAATGATGAGCTTGGTGGTGACAAAGTTGGTGTCAACCGGATTGAAAATAAAGGTCGTAACGGTGTCGGTCTCCGTTTTTTTGCGGCAGCTCATCGACAGGCAAAGTACAAGTGCAAGCCCGGCGAAAAAGGATGGGTGCAAGCGAGTCAAAAGCGGTCTCATGGGCAATCGTGCAAATCGAAGTTCAGGAATTCATTCGGGGCAAAGGTAGGGGCTTTCGGATTCCTGACCTAACCTGTCGGTTTCCCGTTCGTCGGCCATTCCAAAAACAATTCACCAGTTCCGTTCATCGGCCATCCCAAAAACAATTCACCATTTCCGTTCGTCGGCCATCCCCAAAACCGCTGGCGATGGCCGACCAATGGAAATGCACCAAAAACTGCTGGCGATGGCCGACCAACGGAAATGCACAAACGTCGTCAGGCATACCTGAAATTGCGCACGGTCTCCACCATTGCAATCACGCTCTCGCGGGGCAGGTCGGGATAGATGCCGTGGCCCAGGTTCACGATGTGCCTCCCCTTGGGAAAAGCAGCAATCATGTCCAATGTGGCTTTTTCGACGGCCTTGGGGGATGCGTAGAGCTGGGCTGGGTCGAGATTGCCCTGCAATGTCTTGCCGGGCAAGAGCGCAGCGGCCTGCGCCGGATCGGCCGTCCAGTCCAATCCCACGACCTGGCAAGGCATGGCCCCGATGAGGTCGATGGCGTGAAAGGCATCCTTTGCAAACACGATCACCGGCACCTCGGTCACGGCCCGCACGATGCGGTCGATGTAGGGGGCTGCAAACTCAGCGTACTGGGCGCGGCCCAAGACGCCGGCCCATGAATCAAAGATCTGCACGATGTCTGCTCCGGCGGCCACCTGACCGCGCAGGTAGGCGATCGTCGCAGTCGTGATGCGCTCGAGCAGGGCGTGGGCAAATGCAGGATCACGGTAAATCAATGACCTCGGCACACTGAATTCCTTGGAGCCTCCACCTTGCGTCATGTAGCAAAAAATGGTCCATGGCGCACCGGCAAACCCGATCAGCGGCACCCGCCCCGCCAATTCACGCTTGGCAATGCGGATCGCTTCAAAGGTATTGTTCAGATTCCCGTCGAGGTCTGCTGGATGCAGGCGCTTGAGTTCGTCCATCGTGCGCACGGTCTCGGGAAAATGCGGCCCCTCCCCTTTCTCCATCTGGTAATCCAGGCCGATGGCCTCTGGGATGACCAGGATATCGGAAAAAATGATCGCAGCATCCACACCCACCAAATCCACCGGTTGCAGGCTCACCTCAGCGGCATAGGCTGGGTTGGCAATCATGGCCTTGAAGCTGCCCGCCCTTTCCCGCACTTGGCGGTACTCTGCCAGAAATCGGCCCGCTTGTCGCATGAGCCATATCGGAGGCCGCTCGACGCCCTCCCCCCTCGCCGCACGTAGCAGCAGGTCGTTTTTCAAATTCATGCCGCAAAGGTAGGCGGCAGAATTGTAGGATTCTAGGTTGGCGAAAAGGAAGTTTTGCAAACGGCGTCCTGGTGTTCTGTAAAGGCTGGATTTTCTCCATTTACGCGTCTGCAGATTGCTCATTGCTACGAATCCGCGCCGAAGGTGCCGTCACTAGGTAGCCGGAGGAGCCTGCCCTGAGCGGAGCCGAATGG
>JANMIM010000993.1:0-7983 GCA_031375795.1 Bacteroidota bacterium | reverse complement strand
CACAACTTCTGGGGAGGGCCGACCAACGGCAGCCAGAGATTGTGCGCCCTTCTAAAATGCGCGGGCATCGCATTGCGCATTACCGTTCGTCGGCCCCCAAGCATCGTTGTGGGGAGGGCCGACGAACGGAATCCTTGCCTTCCCCAAAACCCTTGTGGAGGGCCGACGAACGTTTTCGCATGAATAGCCCAACGAACTGTGAATCACTCAATCCAAAACATCGAATCACCTATTCTTGGACGCTTTGCATGATATTCCACAAAAAGATCCCTTCCGCCAAACCAGTTGAGCACAGTCTCGCGATCCAAGTTCGTTGGTGAAGTTGAAATCAGGGCGCTGTACGAACTCCAAGGGTAATCTTCAAAGTTTTGCATCACGTGATGACGGTTGGGATTGTTGTGGATATAGTAAACCGCTTGGGTAAAATAGTCCTCCGAATCGATGTGCGCTCGCTTGAATGGGTTTTGAAACAAGGCGCCTTGGCGGTGGTTGGCGCGATTGTAATGCGTTGCAAATGCCTGACAGGTAATGGCAACTCCATGTGAAACCACTTGGTGCCAATCACGTGCTCGGCTGAGATCATCCTTGGATTCCCATTTGGGCGCGACCTTGAACAACAAATGGAAATGGTTTCGCATGATGCACCAAGCGTAGAGATCAATCCAAGGCAAGACATTTTCCTTCAATACGCTCAAGAAGTACCGACAATAGAATTCTTTTTCAAATATTGGCTCCTTTGCAACGCTGGAATTGTACACGTGGTAGCATTCTCCCAACTGGAACTTTGTGTTGTAATGTGCTCGAATCGCCATTCTGAGACTGCTTTGGGATTGATGTATTGAATATAGGTGGAATTGAGTGCAGGAGCAACGTGATCGGAAAATTCTTCGCCCATATTGGCCATCGGCATCGTGTATTTTCCGTTGGAGGGCCCTGTGTATCCGTTGGTCGGCCCTACCCACAACTTCTGGGGAGGGCCGATCAACGGCAGCCAGTGGTTGCGCGACATGTTGAAACGCGCCACAATCGCATCGCTCAAAACCGTTCGTCGGCCCCCAAGCATCGTAGTGGGGAGGGCCGACGAACGGATAAAAAAAGCCCCGCCATTGCGGGCGGGGCAAACACACTCAAGGAAAAGGATCATCCAAATCGTATGAACTCGTCGAGTTCGCGCACGCTGCTGCTGAAAGTGAAGGCATCGTTTACGATGTAGTAGTTCTGCGCATCCCAGCAGTGGCGGTAGGCCCACTTGGCGAAGTCGAGCTTGGTACTCTCAAAGGTGAACTTGCCCATGAGGCGGCGCACTTGGTCGGCGCTCACCATCTTGCAGCCGATCGCCTGCTTGGCCACGAGGATCTTGTCACTTTCAAAGGTCTGGCGGCAGACAGCACCTGCAATGTTCCCAAATTCGCCCTCACACACCACGTTCATCTCATGGTGGCCGCTGCACATGCCACACATGGGGATGGCGGGAACGACTGGCACCACAGGGACGGAGTTGATTTGGCCGGTGTAGGTCATGCCGTTTCCGCTGCCGACGACGGTGGTCGAGGAACTGCCATAGTAGCCATTCACCCCGACGTTGCCGCCGCCACAGCTCCCGCTGGATGAGGTGCCGTAATAGCTGTTGGTGCCGACACCATGGTTGCAGCTCGAGCTGCAAGTGTGGCCGTGGCCGCCCCCTTGGTGACTGCCATTGGATCCGCCATAGGTGCCAGTGTAGGTTTGGCCGCCCGAGAAACCGATGGCATTGGTATAGTTGGCCAATTCAGACACACTGGAGCTGAAGGTAAAGGCGTCGTAGACCACGTAGTAGTTTTGGGGGTCCAGCACCTTGGTGTAGGCACATTTGGCAAACGACAGCTTGGTGCTCTCAAAAGTCATCAATTCGGTGAAGTCGCGCACCTGCAAGGCGGTGAGGTTGTTGCCGCGCGAGACTTGCTCTGCGATCCGCAATTTGTCATCGTCAAATGGCTGGCGGCGAATGGCATCACAAGCCTTGTTGAAGTCGCAGGCCGACATCACAGGCGGCCCCATGTTGTAGCCACCACTTCCATGATAGCCCCCGCTAGCGCCGTGGTTGTAGCCGGTGCCATGTTGTGCGAAACCGACGATGGCAGCAAGGAAAAGTGCGGAGAGGAGTAAAATCTTTTTCATAGTCTTTTTCTTTTTTGGAGGTGAATGAGATTGAAATACCCTTCTCCCTTGGCAAGCGAGGTGCCAAAGGAGGCCCTCGGAAGTTTCAAGATTTTGAATCGATTTAGTAAGGTGAAGGCAGTTTGGGATGTGTTTTTCGCTGGAGAGCACATGGGACGGGTGCGTCTCCAAAAGAGTACAGTTCCTGCATTTGCCTTTTCCCCAGCCTGTTCAAAAATAGCCCACATTGCCCTGCAGCTGCTGCCGAGATTGCCTTCAAATAGAGCAGAATGAATATCCAAGACTATCTCCCGGCCTCAGAGCGCACCTTGATCGACAAAGGCCACGACATGAACCTATTGCATGCGGCCATGGGCATCAGCACCGAGGCTGGCGAGTTGATGGATGCCTTCAAGCGCAAGATTTTTTATGGGAAGGCGCTCGATGTGGTGAATGTGAAGGAGGAAATCGGCGACCTGATGTGGTATGTGGCCATCTTGCTGCGGGAACTCGACCTGGACTTTGAGGATGTGCTGCAAACAAACATCGACAAGCTCAGGGCGCGGTTTCCGGAAAAATTTACGGAGCATCATGCCCTGAACCGCGACCTCGGCAAGGAACGCGACATCTTGGAGGGCAATTCCTAGGCTGCATTCCACCTGAGGGATCGCAATTCAAAGACCCAAGGCTGCAAATTTCAAACATTTCGCAGCGAATTCGGTCGTATATTTCATCATGGATCACCTCGAGAAACCCAAGTATGGGAGGAGCATTGCGATTGCCTTTGGGGCAGTGGGTGTGCTTGCGCTCATCCATCTAGTGTTTTGGTTGTTCCAGATCGACAAGGGCCCCTTTGCCTTGGGTCCGCAAAATGTCGATGGCCTGCTGGGCATTCTCACTTCTCCTTTCTTGCATGCCGACTACGAGCACCTGTTTCTCAACAGCGGCCCCTTGCTGATGTTCTTGGCGGGCATGCTGATTTTTTATCCCAAGGTCGCTTTCAGGGCCATCATCGGGATATGGATCCTCACGGGCATGTGGGTGTGGATCCTTGCAGGCAAGAATCCGATCATCGGGGCGAGCGGCGTCGTCTACGGTTTGGGCGGATTTCTTTTTTTCAGCGGCATTTTCAGGCGCGACGCGCGTAGTGTCGTGCTTTCCTTGATCGTGGCCGTCGGCTACCATGGCATGATCAGCGGTATTTTCAAGGGTGAGCCAGGTATTTCCTGGGAATCCCACCTTTCTGGCGCAGTTGCAGGCTTGGTGATGGCTTTTTTTTACCGCAAGGTGGATACCGTGCCCCGCAAGCGCTACTCGTGGGAAGACGAGCCCGAAGAAAATCCAAACGATGCCCACGCCGTCTGGAACTATCAGCAGACTTGGCCAGAGGAATCGGCGTCAGATGAGCTGGGAAACAGGCAAAGCGACTGATCAAGGGGACAAAGCAGCTTTCATGCCATAATTTGCCAAGTACCGATGCCCCGTTTGATCCGAAATCCATTAAATTGAGGCATGGGAATCTGGCCCGATCTCGAAAAAATCAAATCCGCACTGGGCGAGCAAGCCCTGCTCACGCGGTACGCCCCTAGCCCCACGGGCTACCTGCACATGGGGCATGTCGTGAATGCGCTGTATGTCTGGGGCATCGCCAAGGCGCTCGATGGGAAAGTGGTTCTGCGTCTGGAAAACCATGACCGCACGCGTTGCAGGCCAGAATATGAAGATGCACTACTTACGGATTTGGAATGGCTGGGTCTGCGGCCCGACATCGGTGAGATTGCGATGCTGAGGGCGGCTGCCTGCGACTATCGGCAAAGCGATTGTGGCGTGCATTATGCAGCTGCGCTGGCGCAGCTGCATGCGCGCGGGCTTGTATATGCCTGCGATTGCTCGCGCAAGCGCATCCAAGCGCGCACCGGGCAGGCGGATGCCGAGGAGCTGCGCTACGACGGGCATTGCCGCACACGTGGACTTTTGGACGCTCCTGGGATGACACTGCGTGTGATCTTGCCCGACCGCGAAGTTTTTTTTGAAGACATGTTGCTGGGACCGCAGCGACAGCATCCACTCCTAGAAATCGGCGACGTGGCCATCCGGGACAACCACGGCCACTGGACCTATCAGTTCGCCGTGGTGGTCGACGACATCCGTCAGCATATTTCGATGGTAATCAGGGGATTGGATATCCTTTCTTCAACCGGTAGGCAAATACTCCTGGCCGAGCTCTTGGGGAATACGCAGCAACCCGTGTACCTGCACCATCCCTTGCTTACCGACTCCATGGGCCGCAAGCTCAGCAAGCGTGATTTTGATGCCGACATCCATCAATTGATGCAGGATGGGGCAAGCGCAGCCCAAGTGCTGGGTGAGGCGGCAAGGCTGGTCGGATTCACCCAGAAATTCGCCCCACTGACGTTTGGAGAGATCACGGAGATGTTCAAAACGGTTGTTTAGCAATTGTTTATGATGCGTCAGTTCATAAACGAATAGAAGTAAAAAAGTTGTACAAAAAGCAAAAAGCGCAGATAAATCCGCGCTTTTCAATTTTGCATAGACGAGATCGATACCCTCAGCAACAAGAATTAGGGTCAAGAGTGCAAGAATTAGGGAAAAAACGCTGCTAAGCAATGCAGCGGTCGAGTGAATCGAAAACGCTATTTCAAAGAAGCGAAGGCAAAGTCTCCACTTCCTTCTATGCAAATATACACAAATCCACAAAGTGCGCCAAAAAAATTACCGTTCAAGCAGAAAAAATTACCGTTCGCCCCGAATAAAATACCATTGGGTCTGAAAATGAAAGCATTACGCTTTTTGATGATTAATATCGTGATGTCAGGCGATACCTGGCAACAAGAGCAAGGGTTAGGGTGACTCCCCGCATGCGGGTTGAGTCCCCTAGCTATTTTAAGGGGTACCGTTTCTCGATGCTCGACAAACAAATAGAGGGTTTCGCTCCGAAAGTCCTTTCTTACTATCTTCACGGGATCATTTAGCATTGTCCCTCAAGATTTCCGCATATCGTCAAATACCGGTTCTATTGTTAGCGATTGCCTTTTTGGCTATGGCAGGCTGGGGCTATTGGCAGCGCGTGCATTGGGCGATGCAGGGGCAGGTGGAGGGCGCTGCTCCGGCGAATTTTGGCGGAAATGACTGGGTGGTCTGGGAAGACACCGAAAATGGGGTCGTCGTGCAGTCGGTGCACCCTTTGATCAAGAGCAACCCACTGCTCTATGACCAGTTTTTCAGGAAGGGCGACATCCTGCGCCGCATCGAATACGATGCCCCGCAGGACGTCTACCGTGCCGAGATGGTGCGCGCCTTGTCGCTGCATACCACTCCCGGCACAGTCGTCTTGTATTGGGTGGAGCGACCAGGGTCGGTGCAGCCGGGCGGCGGATGGCGCAGCCTGCTGATCGAGCATTCCTTCAGGCCCAGCTTCACATTTGTCGACAACCATACCTTGTGGCTGTTTGCGCCTTGGTTTCTCATGATCGGCAATTTCATTGCGCTCATTACCATCCTCATCATCTTGCCCATCGTTCGCAAGGCCTTCAAGGAAAGTTGGCCCATCCTCATGGTGCTGTTGACGGCATTCTTGGTTTTCTTGACATTGGGCCTTCATCACCTCAACTTGTTGGTCAACAATAGTTATAGCTCACCTGAGTTGGAGCAAGGCTTTACTTTTGCGATCGCAATGATCCTGCCCATCTATGGCTGCGCGACCATGCTGGCAAGGCTGGGGATCAAGCTGCGCTGGGCTGCAGCGATACCTTTGGCGGTGGTCGCGGTGAGTGGCGTCGTCTTTTGGAAATTGATCTACGGGCTGAGTTTTTACCTGTTTGCCGATGCGACGCAGCAGTATGTCTTGCTGTTTTTCATCGTCATGGTCCTCACGATGTTGCTGTTGTCCATTTTTCAAATGTGGTCCAGTCGCAGCCGCATCGACAAGGTTTTCCATATCCTGGCCTTGTTGTACACAGGGCCATTGTTTCTCCTGTACATGGCCAATTTATGGCAGTGGTCGTTTGTTCCGGCCTGCTCAGAGGCGACCGACTTGCTCTGCTATGGTGCGATTTTTATCCCGTTGATCAACTCTGCCGCGGCGCAGCTCAAATTTGGTCGGGTGAGCTTGGTGCTCACGACGACGTTGCAATATGTCGTGCTCTCAGCACTTGTACTTTTGCTTTACTTCGTATTGCATTTGTCGCTGGATTCCTTTGGTTTACGTATCAAGTACCAAGCATACTTGGAGTTGGCGCTCGTGATCGTGGTGGTGTTTGTCTTGCGGGCTATTTACAAAAATTACGAGCCCCGGGTGCGCCGCTATTTTGTCTTGGCGCAGCAAAGTCGGCGTGATCGCATGGATCGATTCATTGGCGGCATTTCCCAATACACTTCGTCCCAGAAGTTGTTGCAAGACTTGGTGCAGGCACTGCGGGAATATTTTGGTACCAGCGTGGTCGGGATCAGGATCAAGGGCGATCCAGATTCAGGGAATGTGATTGATCTCCAAGAAAATGATTTTATGGAGATGTATCGTTACTTGAAGGAGAACGGCGTCTTGTGGGCCCGAAATCGGCAGATCACGCAGCATCGGTTTCCCACCAACCTCGAGGACCGGATGCAGCCCTTGCCATTTGCACTCGCCGCCCCGATCACCGTCAACGACCAAATCTATGGCATGATCATGATCGGTCGCAAGCGCAGGGGCGTCTTCAACATCGACGACCAGGAGCTCCTGCAACGCATCGTGCAGCAGACGCGGCTCACGCTCGGCGTCTTGCACCTGCTGGAACGTGAAAAGTTGCTCATGCAAAAAAATTACGAGGCCAATCTCACTGCCCTGCGTTCCCAGATCAACCCGCATTTCCTCTTCAACACGCTCAATACCATCTCGGCCTTGATCCACGACGAGCCCGATGATGCCGAGGTCGCGGTTGAAAAACTGGCCTTCATTTTTCGGTACACCCTCAAGAACAGTGACAAGGCGACGGTGACACTCAAAGACGAATTGAGCTTGGTGCGCACCTATTTGGACATCGAGAAGATCAGGTTTGGCGATCGCCTGCAGCTGCAATTGGAGATCGACGAGGCCCTGCTGGACGTGAGTTTGCCCGCCTTTGTGGTGCAAACGGTCGTCGAGAACTGCATCAAGCATGGCATCGCCAAGATCATCGGCAAGGGCTTGGTCACGATCAAGGTCGCGCCCGATGGTGAGCTTGTGCGGGTCGAGATCGAGGACAATGGGCCGGGCATCGACCTCAAGCGCATCCACGCCAGCACGGGCTTGAGCAATACCCACACCCGCATGTCCCAAATTTATGGTCGTGAGGATTATCTCCAGTTTGAGAACACAGGGCACGGGACCAAGGTGACCATTTGGTTGCCGAAATAGCCTGCTGCGCTGGATCAGCTCACCACTACCTCCTGCAAAATCGACCCTTCAGCAAGGAATTCTAGCCATCCATGTCGGCAAACATATCATTTCACGATTCTTTTGTAATTTGACCGCAAAGGAAAATAAAGCATGAGCAAGCTCAGAGTTTTGATCGCCGACGACGAGGCACCCGCACGCAAGAAGATGGTGCGCATGTTGGCTGAATATGAAAGTATCGAAATCGTGTATGAAGCAGAGAATGGCCTCGACGCCCTGGAGCATATCGAGAAGCTGAAGCCAGACATTGCATTTCTGGACATCGAGATGCCCGGCCTGAACGGCATCGAGGTGGCGACCAGTTTGCAAGGCGACCATATCCCGTTCATTGTCTTCGCCACCGCCTACAATGAGTACGCAATCAAGGCATTTGAACTCAATGCCATCGATTACCTGCTCAAGCCTTTCAACGA
>JANMIM010000964.1:0-1678 GCA_031375795.1 Bacteroidota bacterium | reverse complement strand
AAGCATTGAAGCAATGTATTGAAGTGGAACTTGATTAAAAAGTTCTTTGTTGCTTTCGAAGAAACGATGATAACGTTCTTCTGAGGTCATTGAAAGATGACTGAAAATGCGGTCTTCCATCATGACAAAATAAAGGGCGAGGAAGTTTTTCTCAAACTGATACCAGAGTGGAATTGAACTATTAATTCTATTATAGTCGTCTCTTGTTATGGTCAACATTTCTGTATCAGTCAATGCTTGAATTGTAAAACGTGCAGGGTTTTGAAAAATCAGGCTAGAAACATCAGTAATGAAAGAACCTGCTGTCGAAATCCATTGGGTCACTTCTTTATCTTCTGTTTCAATAAAAACCCTTAAAATTCCCGATTGGATGAAGCTCAATTTATCGCATTGTTTTCCGGATTTTAAAAAATATTCTCCTTTTTTAATCGTAGTCAATTTGAATAAGGACACGATGGATTTCAGGTCATCATCTGAAATAACTCCAAAGTAAGATTTTATATTTTGTTCAAGTCCAGTCATATTTCTTGGTGTTTCGCAACATTACCGCTAACATCCAGATAAACGAATATCTCTTTTCTTCCAAAGTACGCAAATGTTCCCGAAAATCACAAAACCTTCATTGATTGAGCCAAAATAGCTGGATAATCGAGGGTTTCCACCACGGGCATCCAGAGGCGATACGGCCTCCTCCATCCACCCCAGGGGACTTGCAGCGTTCGCGCGCAGCGTGATTTCGTGGATTGACTTGCATCACCTACAAGCCGAGCTGCTGCAAGGCCGCGATTCTGGTCACGTCGCAGCTAGGGCCGACGATGTCGCGCAGGCGGGCCGTTGCTGTGATCCGAATCTCGATGCTGCGGGGCGGAGTTACCCGTGAATGACAATTCTCAGGTCGCAGGGCTGCTTGGCCGTGCCGCCTATTTGCCGCCACCGGCCGCCAAAAACGGCCCCACAATATCGGTTACGCTCGTCCAATGCAAATCTGGATAGCGCGCATTGTCGGTTTGGGTCATCTGGGCATGGCCCTCGACCATGTCGCGCATGTATTGCATGCCCTGCCAGGCAGGGTAGAGTTCGTTTTTGCCGGGTGCGAGTGTGCGGGCGATGCTGATGATGGCACTCAGTAGGCCCACGCCGCCGGGCCTGAACAGGCGATGCGCATGGCCTGTGACCTCGCGCATGATGCCCGCGAGGGTGCGTGCAGTGACCTGTATGCCCGCGATGCGCAGGTAGCGCGGGGTCGTTGCGTCGAGCGCGGCGGCGGCCGTGTAAGCTGCCGTGTCGGCGACCGTGGTCATGTCCATCTGCTGGTCGGCGCTGCCCCAGTAGAGGATGCGCTTGCGTTTGAAGAGGATCAGCGGCATCTCGCCCGTGAGCATGTCGGCAAATGCGCCGTTGAAAATCGTGGTGGTCTGGATCGGCTGCTGGTCGAGGTAGAGGTGGAACTCGCGGCGCAAGTCGAGGTTGCGGTTGCGACCGGGCTGCGTCTTGGTGAAGTCGAGGGAGAAATCTGAGGGAATGAAGCGGGGCACCTTGGCGGCGACAGCGGCGTCGAGTAGCAATTTTTGCGCGTCGATGATCACCGGGCGCAGGCCCGAGAGGGCTGAAACCACGCAATCGATGCCAGTGCATGCCGCTTGGAGCGCTGCGGCGTTGTCCATTTCGAGCTGGATGA
>JANMIM010001313.1:0-11574 GCA_031375795.1 Bacteroidota bacterium | reverse complement strand
CGGCTTCGGCTTCGGTGATGCAGAGCGGCGGCGCGATGAACAGCCAATTCCACCGAATGAAGGTGAACATGCCGAGCTCGCGCATCTTGGTGGCCATGCGGTTGGTGGCCTCCATCTGATGGGGCGCTGCATTCCATGGGGTAATCGGCTCCTTGGTTTCGCGGTTTTTGACCAGTTCCAAGCAGCCAAGCAGACCCGTGTTGCGCCAGTCTCCGATACTAGGATGCTTTGGGGTCAATTGCGCGACCTTTTGGTCGATGTACTTGCCCATGCGCGCTGCATTGGCCACAAGGTCCTCGTCCTCGTAGATCGACAACACCTCTAGCGCAGCGGCCAGGGACACCGGGTGTGCGCTGTATGTGAGCCCAAGCGGCAGCATCTTGTCGTCAAATGCAGCGGCGATTTTCTCCGAAACCAATACGCCGCCCAGCGGTACATAACCGCAAGTGAGCCCCTTGGCCATGCAAAGGAGGTCGGGTGCCACGCCATGGTGCTCGATCGCAAACATCTTCCCTGTGCGTCCAAATCCGCTCATGACTTCGTCGTCGATCAACAGAATGCCGTGCCGATCACACAATTCACGCACCGCCTTCCAATAGCCGACAGGATACTTGATGCAACCCGACGATCCGCTCTCGCCTTCCAAGATGATGGCGGCGATGCTCGCCGGATTCTCCATGTTCACGACCCGTTCCATGTGCGCAAATGCCATTCGTCCGCACTCCTCGGGCGAGCTTGTCCCCCAGGGGCAGCGGTAGAAATACGGATTCTCTACGTGCACAAAATTGGGGGCTTGCTGACTGTCCATCGCAAACTTGCGCGGGTCGCCGCCTGCTGCCATGGAAGCATAAGTGGCGCCATGATAGCTCTGGTACAGGGAAATGATCTTGTGGCGGCCGGTGTAAATGCGGGCCAGTTTGATCGCATTCTCCACGGCCTCGGCACCGCCGAGGGTGAAAAATGTCTTTTTGAGACCCGCCGGAGAAATCTCCGCCAACTTCTTCCCGACCTGCCCGCGCACTTCGGAAACCATGCCCGGATGCACGAAGCTCAGCGTCTCCATTTGTCGTGCCACCGCCGCCGCTACGCGTGGATGACCATGCCCGATGTTCATGTTCATGAGCTGTGAGCTGAAATCGATGTAGCGCTTGCCGTCGTGCGCATACAGGTACACGCCCTTGGCACGCTCGATGCTCATGGGGTTGAGCCCACCCTGCTTGCTCCAGCTAACGAGTGTATAATCAAGGCTATCCTTGATGATCTGTGCTTGGTCTTTCACGATGACATCCATCTTGAATCGCGTATTGAGAAATTGAAATCCATGGCCCTGATGGGCTTGGCTCGAAGATAGGGAATTTGAGGGGAAATTTGCATTTCTGGGCGCGGATTATGTGGCATCGAACGGTACATTCGTCTGCGTACGCTGACATTGAGAAGGTTTTCGACTAGAGCCTAAGCTATGGTCATCGATGCGAGAAAAGGCAATATTGCAAACTGCTGCATCATCCATCTTTGTGATCGAATCGAATCCAACACTATCCAATCGTTCGTGAAGACAGCGGGATTGCCTTCCTGCTATGCCGTACTGATCGGCAACGAGCGCCCGGCACGGGATGGAAGTCCCTTTAGTCTTCGACCCGAATTCAAACGCGATGTCCTTGTGGGCAAAAGTGCCGCCATACCTTCCTTGTTTTGAGAAAATTCCGATCGCATTGGTCTTCTCCACCCATTGACTTGGACTCAGAACAAACGAATGCAAGCCCGCCTCCGTTTTAAAGTGGTCGAATTCGACCACTTTAAAATTGGGATTGTAGATCTTCTCCCAAGTGCCGAGGAATTCGAGCGTCGTTCGATTCCGCATCCAGTTCTTGATCACATCCGCCGCCCGGCTATCGTCCGACTTCGCCTTCGCCATGTCAGTGATGCAGATGTAGTCCTCCCCGTTTTGCGCCATGATCGCAACCGAGGTCTCTTGTACGGAAATACTTTTGCTTTTACTCATCTTATCTCCATTCCTTCGCCTCTTTCCAGTGATGATGGAGCAAAGATAGAATAAATTTTCGTAAAATATAAGCATTTAGCGAAAATAAATGCCACTAACTTTTTAAAGCCGCCTAATTTGCCATCTTAGGCCAATTTTGTTCGCATTTTTCCACGCCTCAAACTCAGCACGCTAAGCGATCGGCATGGTGTATCATGCTCAGGGTCGGCAATAAAATGTCCTGCCTCCCTCGGATGGGTATCAAAGCAATGCCCTTTTGAAGGATTGCTGTCGAGAGATTTGGGAAGTTGATGGAACGAATTAGGGCCAAGGTGGCGCAGCCTGCTGACTACTCCTATTTCAGCTCATCCAATTCGTCTTCGCCTCGGCATTCCACTTGATCGTCGTCTTCTTCAATTGCGTCCAAAACTCGATGGAGCTCTTGCCGGTGATGTCGTTGGCACCGAAGCGGCTGTCGTTCCAGCCGCCGAAGGAGAAGGGCTCCCGTGGCACGGGTACGCCGATGTTCACTCCGATCATGCCTGCACTTGCGCGGTCCATGACCTCGCGGGCGATGCCGCCGCTTTGGGTGAAGACGGCTGCGGCGTTGCCGTAAGGGTTGGCGTTTTCAATGGCAATCGCCTCGTCCATGCTCTTGGCACGGATGATCGAAATCACCGGCCCAAAGACTTCTTCCTTTGCAATGCGCATGTCGGGCGTCACGAAATCGATGATGGTCGGGCCGACGTAATTGCCGCCTTCCTTTCCTGCGACAACGGTATTGCGGCCATCGACGAGGATTTTGGCGCCCTGTTGCTCGGCCTCGGTGATGTAGCCTTCGATGCGGGCCTTGGCCTCGGGGGAAATGACCGGGCCGAGATTTTGGCCAGGAACGAGCTTTTTCACTTCCTCGACCATCTTGGCGATGATGTGGTCCACGGGGCCGACGCCGACCATGGAGGCGGCAGCCATGCAACGTTGCCCTGCACAACCCGACATGGAGGCGAGGACATTGTTGGCGGTCATGTCCACGTGTGCATCGGGGAATACCAAGAGGTGGTTTTTGGCGCCGCCGAGGGCGACACAACGCTTGAGTGCCTGTGTCGAGCGGCGATAGACAATCTGGGCGACCTTGGTGGAGCCCACAAAACTCACTGCCTGGATACCGGGATGGTCGCAAATCGCCTCGACGATTTCCTGTCCGCCATTCACGACATTGAAGACACCGTCTGGCAAACCCGCCTCCTTGAGCATCTCTGCCATGCGAATCGCACTCAGCGGTACGATTTCAGAAGGCTTGAGGATCATGGCATTGCCGAGCACGATGGCATTGGGGACCGTCCAGTGGGGAACCATGTGGGGGAAATTGAAGGGTGCTATGCTGGCCACGACGCCTAGGGGCTTCTTTTCCGTGCGGCATTCGACCCCACGGCTCACTTCCATGACCTCGCCCGAGATCAGTTGTGGCATGGAGCAGGCAAATTCGGTGAGCTCGATGCTTTTTTCAATTTCAGCAGTGGCCTCCTCCATGGTCTTGCCATTTTCCATGTGTACCATCGTCGCCAACTCCTGCAAATGGGCCTCCATCAAGGTCTTGTAGCGAAAAAAGACCTGCACGCGCTCCTTGATCGGCACAAGCGACCAAATCTTGAAGGCCGCGGTGGCTGCCTCCACGGCAGCGTCGAGGTCCTTCTTGCCCGACATGGGCGCACTGCTGAGCTTGCGACCGTCGATCGGGCTGATGATGTCGCGGCGCGGCTGCCCATTGGAGACATAGTGGCCGCCGATGTAGTTTTTGACTTCTGGGTAGGATGTGCTGAAGCTCATATTTCTGGACTATCGGTATCGAAACAATCTGGGTCGAGGCAAATCACGTGACCAAGGGGCATTTTCGTGATTTTCGATGGGAATTGCAATGTTTTGACGGTAAAGATGCGCATTTTCACGGTTTCTGATTGAAGGGCAGGTGATTTTTCAGCCGGCCGCTGTGATAGATAGGTATTGCGATCGACCTCTCTGTGCGATTATTGGCTAGATTGCTTCATGGAAATCATTCGTCAACTACATATCTGGTCAGGAGCGCTCGTAGCAATTGCTGGGCTTATTCAGATCATTTTGCCAAAGGGCGGGCTTCGTCACCGCATCATTGGACAGGTCTATTTTTGGGCGTGGGTGATCATCGTTCCGACCGGGGCAGCCATGGGAAGTGCGCTGATTGCATTGTTTGGAGCGCTGGGCTTGTACATGGCTTATACGGGATACCGGCTTGGGATACGCAAATCGATGCAATTGGCCATTTTTGACAAAGTTTTCATTGTCATCGGTTTTGGCGCTGGCTTATCTACCCTGATTTGGGGAATCTCATTGCTCATCTTGGGACTCGGCGGTGCATTTGGCATCATCGCCAGTTTCTTCGGATTGCTGTTTGCAGGCGCTGGTTTCCAGGACATTCGTCAATTCCTATTGGGCAAAAAAGTGGGAAGGATGAGTGGCCACAAAATGAAATGGTGGTTTGAGCACTATGGCCGAATGTACATCAGCTACATTGCAGCGATGACCGCATTCTCCGCGATCCAGCACGTATTTCCAATTGAAATTCTCAATTGGATTTTACCGACATTCATCGGGACAGGGCTTTTGATATTGACGAACCGTTATCATCGCAAGAAATTGAAGATTGAATGAGCAGGGATCTCCATTGAAAATCAGCTCGGAATGCAATACAACGCAATCATGAAGAAGTGAAATGCCGTGCCACCCATCACGAACACGTGCCAGATCGCATGGGCGAAGAGCATTTTGTGGTTGCGGTAAAAGATGACGCCGAGGCTGTAGCTCAGGCCCCCAGCCAGCATCAGGAGCAATCCGCCTGTCGGCATATTGTCCCACAGCGGCTTCCCGGCCACGATGGCCATCCATCCCATCGCGAGATAGACAAACGTGCTGATCTTGTCGTATTTCCCCGTGAAAAAGAGCTTGTACACCACGCCCACCAGTGCCAATCCCCATTGAATTCCAAACAACGACCAGCCCCAGGCCCCCTTGAGCATCAGCAGGGACACGGGGGTGTAGGTGCCTGCGATCAGGATGTAAATGGAGGCATGATCCAGGATGCGGCAGATATGCTTGAGCCGCGGACTCACCACCCCATGGTACACCGTCGACGAGGCATAGAGGATGATCATGCTGCCGCAAAAGACATTCACAGCCACAAGATGGATCGCCGTGCCATGCAAATAGGCGATGAGCACAAGGTTCACCAAGCCGATCAGGGACAGCAACAGGCCAAAGCCATGGGTGATGCTGTTGATCAGCTCTTCCTGGGCCGTCTGTGGGCGCTCCTTGTTGCGTTCCTTGGCAGAATTGCCCGGGTTGGGTGCAGATGTGGTGGCTTCCATTTTTGTGCTACTGTTTCGATAAACCAGCCGTGTTGTCCGGCAACTCAACAACCATGAACCTTGGCAACCCCCGGCTGTCGATGATGGGAACACGGAATCGCAGGGCAATGTTCCCTATTTCTTCTTGCCTTTCTTTTTCTTCTTGGCAGCCTCGATCGCCTCGATTTCCTTCATCACCGCCCTCCAGTCCCCTGCATTCTCCTTGCTTTCCTCGACGGTGGTCTTGTAATCGATCTTGTCGATCACGAGCGGAAGGATCGGCTTGCCGAGAAATGCCTGGATCTCCTCCAACATCGGCTTTTCCTCTGGGCTGCAAAAAGAGATTGCAATGCCCTTGGCCACGCCACGCCCGGTGCGCCCGACGCGGTGGACATAGTTCTCTGCGACATCGGGCAGGTCGTAGTTGATGACGTAGTCCACGTTGGCGATGTCGATGCCCCTGGCGCTCACGTCGGTGGCAACCAAGACCTTGTTTTCGCCGCTGCGAAAGGCATCGAGGATCTCGGTACGGGCCTTTTGGTCCTTGCCGCCGTGGATGCTTTGGCTGCTGATGCCCACGCGCTCGAGTGCCTTGACCACGCGCTCAGCGCGCACCTTGGTGCGCACGAAGACCAGGATCTTGCTTTCGATGTGCTCGTTGATGTAGCGCTCCAAAAAGTAGCGTTTGTCATCCATTTCCACGAAAGCAACCCCGTGACTCACATTTTTCGAGACCGGATCCTTGGGTGAAATCTGGATGCGGATAGCGGTGCTGTGCACGAGCGAATAAGCCAGCTTCTTGATCTCCTCGCTGATCGTGGCGGAGAAAAACAGCGTCTGCCGCGCCCTGGGCACGTAGTGCATGAGGTTGCGGATGTCGTCGATGAAGCCGAGGTCGAGCATGTGGTCGGCCTCGTCCAACACCAGGATCTCGACCTGCCCCAGGTAGAGGTGACCTTGGTGCCGCAGGTCAAAGAGCCTGCCCGGCGTGGCGACCAAGATGTCGACGCCTTTTTTCAAGGTGCCAATCTGCATTTCCTGCTCCGTGCCGCCATAGATGGCCAGCGTGCGCAGGTCGAGCCCCTTGCCAATCTTATCAAAGACCTTCCTGATCTGGATCGCCAACTCGTGCGTGGGGCACATGACCAGACAGCGCGTGCTACCCGGGTGACGGCCACGCGGTGTGCGCCGCGTGAGCATGTCCAGGATCGGAATCGCAAAGGCTGCCGTCTTGCCTGTGCCCGTCTGTGCGATGGCCAGCACGTCCTCACCCTTCATGATCGGCGGTATCGCCTTGAATTGGATGTCGGTCGGACGAGCAAAGCCATTCTCCAGTAGATTGGCCTTGATTTCCTTCGCGAGCTTGGCATCTTCAAATTTCATGTTGCAAAGATAGCAGAGGAAAGTGAAGTGGAGCCATGCCTGCGATCCCGCCAAGTTTTGGCACGAACGGTGGCCTAGGGGACAAGCCGAGGCTCGCCATCCTTACCCTACATCCAATCACATCGGTTGCGAAATCTGCAAAGTGGCTTTACCACAGCCCAGGCAGCGGCCCCTCCAGCGGCAACGGAATCTCCTCCTCGATCCAGCCCAGGCCACGTCTGACCCGGGCCCTGACCCAATTCTTGAGCCGCAACAGGAATTTTCGCCTGCGAGGCGGCGATGATAAAACGCGCAAGGCAGGAATCGGTGGACGCCAAGGCCGGATTTGCCTTTCGGGAGTATCGTCGGCTCCCACCAATACCGGACCCATTCGGGGCCTCAGGCGTACAATCCGCACACGCCCAAGGTCATGGGGCACCCGTTGTGGACGAAACAGGATGATTCCCTTTTCCGGCACCGATGGAATGTCTTCGGATCGGTCGTCCAGCAATCGGAGGCGCGACTCAGGGCCACCATTCGTTTTTTGCAGTCTTGTATCCTCTTTCATGCTTCCTGCTCCTCTCGCCTTCCCTTCTGAATGAAGAAATTGAATTGTGTCAGCAAAGATACCATGCTTTTTCGCAAAAACCAAGCTTTTTGCCAATTATTTTTTCATCAATCCCTGATTTTTCCTGATCCCGACAATATACATAGCATCCGCCTCCCGATCCCCTGGAGTCTTCGCTCCCATCCTACCGAGCTTTTTCCAAGCCCGCATTTCGCATCGATTGTACAACTTTGGCTACATGGCGGGGAGATTGGCCACAATCGGATTCCGAAGCAAACCGGGGACCCCGATTCAATTGATGCGGGCGAGCAATACCACAAAACAATCGATTGCCAATGTGTCGATAAAATATTCTGAACAAAATTATCTTCTACAAAACATATAAAACAAAGCTGAATGCATCGACAATGACGGAAAGAGAGAATGATCCAAAGTGCGTTCATTCCCTCCCTCGAAACCTGTCTAGGAAACTGTGCATTTGCGGCAGCTTTTTCGATGCTCGATTCTCAATTGTTTCCCCTACCTTTGTGCCTCTTTTTCAAAGTAGTTAGAAAATCAATTTTGGCGATGCCAGTGACCTTAAATACGCTTAAATCCTTGCTGAATGACCGTATCCTCATCCTCGACGGGGCCATGGGAACGATGATTCAACGTCATAAATTGGATGAGGCTGCCTACCGCGGCGAACGCTTCAAGGATTTTGAGCACTTCCTGCAAGGCAACAACGACTTGCTGGCGATCACACAAGCGCAGATCATCCTGGACATCCACCGTGAGTACCTCGCGGCGGGGGCAGACATCATCGAAACCAATACGTTCAACAGCACCTCCATCTCTCAGGCCGACTACAAGATGGAGTTTCTGGTGCATGAACTCAACGTCGCCGCTGCACGCCTCGCCCGGCAAGCAGCCGATGAATTTACGGCCCAAAATCCCTCCAAACCTCGCTTTGTCGCCGGTTCGCTGGGTCCGACAAACCGCACGGCCTCGCTCTCTCCCGACGTGAATGACCCCGGGTTCCGGGCCGTGTCCTTTGACAATCTCGTGGAGGCCTACACCGAGCAGATCGATGGGCTTGTCGTGGGTGGCGTGGACATCTTGCTGATCGAGACGATTTTTGATACACTCAACGCCAAGGCGGCGATCTATGCCATCGACAAGTACATGGACGCCCATGGCCTCGCCATGCCGATCATGATCTCGGGCACGATCACCGACCAAAGCGGGCGCACGCTCAGCGGGCAGACGACCGAAGCCTTTTGGATCTCGGTCTCCCACTGCAAAAACCTGCTCAGCGTCGGCCTCAACTGCGCATTGGGTGCCGCACAAATGCGTCCTTTTATTCAAGAACTTTCGCGCGTCGCCGACGTGCCCCTGAGCGCCCACCCCAACGCCGGCCTGCCCAATGCCTTCGGGGAATATGATGAATCCGCCGAAATGACGGGCAAGATCATTTGGGATTTCTGCAAAAGCGGATTCGTGAACATCGTTGGCGGCTGCTGCGGCACGACGCCCGACCACATTCGCGAAATCGCAAAGGTGGCAGCCAATTTCAAGGGACGTTTGATTCCTACCCTGGATCCTTATATGCGTCTCAGCGGCCTCGAGCCCCTGATCGTGCGCCCCGACACCAATTTCATGAACGTCGGCGAGCGCACCAATGTCACCGGCTCCCGTAAATTCGCGAAGCTGATCAAGGAGGAAAACTACGAGGAGGGGATCACCATCGCCCTCGACCAAGTCAATGGCGGCGCGCAGATCATCGACATCAACTTCGACGAGGGCATGCTCGACTCGGAGGCTGCGATGAAAAAATTTGTGAACCTCATCAGCGCCGAACCCGATATTGCGAAGCTGCCTTTCATGATCGACTCCTCCAAATGGACTGTGATCGAGCAGGGTTTGAAGTGCCTGCAAGGAAAAGGCGTCGTGAATTCGATCAGTCTCAAGGAAGGCGAGGAAGCCTTCATTCGTCAGGCGCAGGAAATATTGCGCTATGGCGCGGCTGTGATCGTGATGGCTTTTGACGAAAAAGGCCAAGCGGATTCCTATGACAAGCGCATTGCGATCTGTGCACGGGCTTACAAGATCCTGACCGAAGAAGTGGGCTTTCCGCCCTACGACATCATCTTTGACCCCAATATCCTCACGATTGGCACGGGCATCGAGGAGCATAATAATTATGCAATCGATTTCATGCGGGCGACGGAGTGGATCAAGAAAAATCTGCCATTGGCCAAAGTCAGCGGCGGGGTGAGCAATTTGTCCTTTTCCTTCAGGGGCAATGACCACGTGCGGGAGGCGATTCACTCCGCCTTTTTGTACCATGCGATCGCCAAGGGCATGGACATGGGCATCGTGAATGCAGGCATGATCGAGCTCTATTCAGAGATCGACAAGACGCTGCTGGAATTGGTGGAAGACCTGATTTTCAACCGCCGCGAAGACGCGACCGAGCGCCTGATCGAATATGCAGATGCCGTGAAAGGCGGAGCCAAAAAAGTGGAAGAGGAGCAGGAATGGCGCAAAGGCACGGTCGAGGAACGCCTCCGTACCGCGCTCGTGAAAGGCATTGTGGAGTTTATTGTGGAGGACACCGAAGAGGCGCGGCAGAAATATCCGATGCCGATCGAGGTGATCGAGGGCCCGCTGATGGATGGCATGAACGTGGTTGGCGACCTGTTTGGGGCTGGGAAAATGTTCCTTCCGCAGGTGGTGAAAAGCGCCCGCGTGATGAAAAAAGCCGTTGCGCATCTCATCCCCTATATTGAGGCGGAGAAATTGCGCTCGGGCAACAGTGGTCCTGCAGGCCGTGTCTTGATGGCGACCGTCAAGGGCGACGTGCACGACATCGGCAAAAATATTGTGGGTGTCGTCTTGGGCTGCAACAATTTTGAGGTGATCGACATGGGCGTCATGGTGCCCTGCAATTTGATCCTCGACAAGGCGATCGAGGTCGGGGCGGATGTGATCGGCCTCAGCGGCTTGATTACGCCGAGCCTGGACGAAATGGTGTTTGTGGCAAGCGAAATGGAGCGTCGGGGAATGAAACAACCCTTGCTCATCGGCGGCGCGACCACGAGCAGGATGCACACCGCAGTGCGCATCGCGCAGCAATATTCCGGTGGCGTGATTCACGTCTTGGACGCCTCGCGCGCCGTGCCGGTCGTGCAAAACCTCGTCTCTGATGAAAATCGCGCCAACACCGTCGCACAATACAAGCAGGAATACGATTTTCTGCGCGAGGATTATGCCAATCGCCGCAACGACAAGCGCTACCTGCCATACGACCTCGCCGTCTTGAACGGCGAGCAAATCGACTGGACGCAATACGAGATACCGACGCCACAGCAGCCGGGAATTACGGTCCTGAGGGATTTCCCGATGGCGACGCTGGTCGACTACATCGACTGGACGCCGTTTTTCCAGACATGGGAACTGCATGGCAAGTTTCCGGCCATCCTCACCGACCCGGTCGTGGGCAGCGAGGCCACCAAAGTCTACAATGATGCGACCGCGCTGCTCATCGAAATGGTGCAGAACCATGAGCTCAAAGCCAATGCCGTCGTCGGTATTTTCCCCGCGCAACGCACGGGCTCCGATGACGTGAACGTCTATGCGCCTGGCACGCAGGAATTGCTCACGCGCTTCCATTTCTTGCGCCAGCAAAACGAGAAGGCGGCTGGCACTTACAACATGTCGCTCGCCGATTACATTGTGCCTGCAGAGAGTGGGAAAATGGACTATATCGGTGGATTTGCGGTCACCGCAGGCGTGGGATTGGAGAAGCTCGTCGCGCAATTTGACGCCGACCTCGACGACTACAACAGCATCATGGCCAAGGCATTGGCCGATCGCTTGGCAGAGGCATTTGCAGAATGTCTGCACCAAAAAGTGCGCAAGGAAATCTGGGGCTACGCCGCAGATGAAACCCTCGGCAACGAGGAGTTGATCCGCGAAAAATACCAAGGAATTCGTCCCGCGCCGGGCTATCCGGCTTGTCCGGACCATACGGAAAAGCGGATTTTGTTTGACCTGCTGAACGTCGAGGAAAACACGGGGATTACGCTGACTGAAAGCATGGCGATGTGGCCGGCGTCTTCCGTGTCGGGCTTCTATTTTGCGCATCCGAATTCCAAGTATTTTGGATTGGGCAAGATCAGCGAGGACCAAGTGGTAGACTATGCGGTGCGCAAGGGATTGCACAAAGCGGAGGTGGAACGGTGGCTTTCTCCGAATTTGAATTATGAGCCGGTTAGGGGAGTGAAGAGTGAAAAGTGAAAAGT
>JANMIM010000945.1:0-3657 GCA_031375795.1 Bacteroidota bacterium | reverse complement strand
TACAACTTTGTTTTAACAAATCTAGAATTTCTTAAACAAGCATGGCAAAAACCCTAGCCGCTCGACATTCGCAGCCCGCCCTCACTCGGCAAACTCCACCCGCGTCCAGCATTCTGGCAAATGCGTGTCATAGATGCCGTGCTTGTTCCAAGCCCAGGCGGGATGCGGATGGACCTCGAGCCCGCTGGGTTGCATTTTCTGGAAACGCCCGAAAAAGATACGCCATTCGTCGCCGCTTTGCGGGGGCAGGCTGCGGCCATTGGCGAGGTGGTGCAGGCTCTTCCAAGGGATGGCGACTTCCAAACTCCAGCCTTTGTCGACGACGGCCGGATCATTGAGCTTGCCATCGACCTGCACGGCGGTCTGCAGGCCCGGCATGTCCCAATCCAAAAATGCCCAGCGCAAACCCCTGGGGTGGCGGCCATGCCAAAATGTGCTGCCCACGCGGTCATAGTCCCCGCCAAAGGTCATCGCGGTGGGCTTGAAGACATCAAACTCGGGCAGTGCCCATTTGCTCTCTCGGGTATAGGCATCCCGCCAAATGAAAAACACCTCGTAGACGGTATTCAGGGCATTGACCTCCAGTTCATAATAGCTGTCGCCCCCATCGATCAAGATTTCCAGGTCGTTCTCCAAAAAGAGGATGGCGTCGCGCTCGGTTTGATGCGCCGTCACAAAGGGTTCCTCGGCCCAAAAGGCAATGTACAGGTGCTCGGCATCCCACAAGGCTGCCGCTTGGGTATGGTACAAGCCGGGTGCGCCGGTGACCATGTCGACAAACCGCGGTGACCAAGTCGCCGATTTCCAGATGTCCTTGTGGATGTCGCCATCGATCAAGATCGGCTCATGGATGCGTCGGCAGCGGTAGTGTGCCGCCGCGGAGGGGTCGCCTTGGTGGGAGATGTCGGCTTTCATGGTCTAGAATAATGAATTTCGGAGAGGTTTTTCAGCATGTCGGCGCATTGCTCTGGGCTGAGGTCGCGTTGCGGCTCGCCGAGCATCTCATAGCCGACCATGAATTTTTTCACGGTCGCCGAGCGCAGCAGCGGGGGGAAAAAATGCATGTGCAGCGTCCATTCGGGATGCGCCGAGCCATCGGTCGGCGCTTGGTGGATGCCTGCGGAATAGGGGAAGCTGCAACCAAAGAGGTTGTCGTAGCGGCAGGTGATGCGGCGAATGGCATCGGCCAGGGCCTCGCGCTCCTCGGCGGTGAGTTGCAGCAAGTCGGGTACGTTGCGTTTGGGGAGAATGAGTGTTTCATAGGGCCAAGCCGCCCAGAAGGGGACGACGACCGCAAAATGCGCATTCTCCAAGACCACCCTTTCGCCTGCCTTCAACTCGGCGGCCAGGTATTTTGCGAGCAGCGGCATCCCCTGCGCCGCAAAATGGGCCTGCTGCTGGGCCTGCTCCTGCGCGACGAGCTCGGGCACATGTGCTTGCGCCCATACCTGCCCGTGTGGGTGCGGGTTGCTGCAACCCATCGCCTGCCCCTTGTTTTCAAAGATTTGGACATGCTGGATCGCTGGATCAGCCCCGAGGCTGCCATACAATTCGCACCAGGCATCGACCACCTTGCGGATGTCGGCCACCTCCATTTGTGCCAAGGTGAGGTCATGCCGCGGCGAGAAGCAGATCACCTTGCAGATGCCCGGCTCATTGGCCCGCACAAACATCTCATCGAGCGAGGCCTCAGGCGGGGTATCGGGCAGCAAGGCGCTGAAATCGTTGGTGAAATGGAAGACGTTTTCGTAGGCGGGATTGGCGTGGCCCGAGGCCCGTGCATTGCCCGGGCAAAGGTAGCAATGTGGGTCGTGGGCAGGAATGCTGCCCTGGTCGATCGTCTCCATCTGCCCCTGCCACGGCCGCTGCGCGCGCTGCGGCGACACCAAGATCCACTCACCGGTGAGCAGATTTTTGCGGCGGTGCGGATGGATGTCCCGTGGTGTGCTCATGCGATGACCTGCCCCCCGTCGGCAATGTTGACTTCGTAAAAAAGTGGCTGTTTCCCAAACGCCGCCACAAATCGCTCACTTGCCAGGGCCTGAAATCGGGCGATGGCAAATTGGTGGATGAGGTTCAGCGTGCATCCTCCAAAGCCGCCACCCATCAACCTGGCTCCCAAGACATCGGGAAAATCCAGCGTGAGATCGACCAAACAATCGAGCTCGGCGCAGCTCACCTCATAGTCGTCGCGCAATCCACGGTGCGTCGCATACATGCAGGCGCCCACGGTGGCGAGGTCGCCCGTGCGCAGCGCCTGGGCCACGGTTTGCACGCGTGTGTTTTCTTCCAAGACATATTTGCAGCGTGCATAAACCGGCTGAGTCACCTGCGCTTCAATCTTGTGCAACATCTCCAAGGTCGCATCGCGCAGGCTCAGGCAGTGCGGGAAATGCTGCTGGATCGTGGCGAGTCCCTCGGCGCATTCCGCGCGGCGGCGGTTGTAGGCAGAGTCGGCAAGCGCATGCTTCACACGGCTGTCGCAGAGCAGCAAACGGTATTCGCCCAGATCGGCAGGCACATATTCATAGCTCAGGTCTCTGCAATCCAATTGCAAAAAATGACCCGCGCGCCCAAACAGCGAGGCATATTGGTCCATTAGCCCACAATTCACACCGGCAAAATCCCGCTCGGCGCGCTGGGCCATCTGGGCGATCGCAGCCCGGTCGAAACCTAGGTCATACAACGCATTCAGCGCCAAGCCGATGCCCGTACAAAGTGCCGCCGACGAGGACAACCCCGCCCCCGGCGGAATGTCGCCGCCAAAGACACAATGAAAACCATTGCGCTCCATGTCAGGATTGAGAAGCCCCAGCCCATCGAGCATGCCCCAGACATACCGTGCCCACGACTGCCGTGGCTGCACGCCGCCCGGGATGTCAAACTTCGCCGACTCCGCCCAATCATGCGCCAGGATTTCGCAGCGTGCCGATTCCGAAAGCCCAACACAGACCGTGACGGCCTTGTCGATCGCAGCAGGAAACACTAACCCATCGTTGTAATCGGTGTGCTCCCCGATGAGGTTGATGCGGCCCGGTGCCCGCACGACGACCGTCGGCGACACATGAAATCGATGTCCAAAAGCAGCTTTCATCTTCAAGCGGGAAGATAGGAGATTTTGCTGGGGAACGGAATCTGATGGCTCGAAAAAGGGGGGCTGCAAGAGTCTTTTTGCCCCCAATTCATTGTCATCGCGTTTTCCTCCGAAATCAATTATCTTTGCAAAAATGTCTCGCAAGCATGAACTACAAGATATCATTCGAGGAAATGGACCGGTTGTGCAGGGAGCAAATATACAAGCAGCCATTGCTTTCCTTGGAAGAGAAGCGGCGGCAAATCCAGGAGGTGAAGGCGAGAAGTACTTCAGCCTCCAAGAAGTCCTCGCACTGACAGCGTACATTGACCGGAATCAACTTTGAGAGGCCGTTTTGATACATTTGGAGGGAAAGCACCCAGTGCTCGGCGCGTTTGAAGGGGTCGTCGATGGTAGGTGTGCACCCACATTGCAAAAAATGCTGTATTTTTGAATAAACGGTTGTGACCATGGAAGAATTGACGATTGACCAAGTCAAAGCTTTGTACCCAGACGAATGGGTTTTGATGCGGATTGAAGACAAGGCGGAAAATGCGCCCGTGGATCGCGGCATCGTCTTGTTT
>JANMIM010000910.1:0-2736 GCA_031375795.1 Bacteroidota bacterium | reverse complement strand
CTGGTCCTCGTAGCGGGAATGTTCAGCTTTTTGATCCAGCTCATCCGCAGACGAGGTCGGGGTCTGCTCGACTGGCTCGCTGAACCTGAGGTGGTGCTCATGCTGTTTGCGAGCTACACGATCACGATCTTCATCGTGGTCGAGGCCCGCGAGGACGCCCGATTCTTGATTTCGGTCTTGCCTTACCTGGCTTGCCTGCCGGGAATCAACTATTTGCGCAAGGGCTGGAAACACGATACGGCCCCTGTCGAACAATAAAAATCCGTTTGCCCACCCTTCCCAATTTCAAGGGTGGAGTCGGCAAACGGATTCTCGATCCAGCATTTCGATTCAAAGTACAATGGGCCAGCCTCGGCGACAGCTGCCTTGCGGCATTGCCTGCGCGTTCAGCAGCATGGCTCAATAAGCTTTCGCAAAGATCACGCGCTGCTTGCTGGGCTTGCCGGAGAAAATGCATTTGCCTTCCTCCATCGCACCATCCAATGGAATGCAGCGGATCGTAGCCTTGGTCTCCTCCTTGATCGCCTCGGCGGTCTCACGGGTGCCGTCCCAATGCGCAAAGACAAATCCGCCAGCCGCGCTGTCGATCACGGCTTTGAAGGCCGCATAGTCGTCCACGGTGTGCAGATTGGCAGCGCGGTGTGCCTTGGCGCGCTCAAAGAGGTTGCCTTGGATGTCGGCGAGCAGTTTTTGGATATATGTGAGCGAGCCTTCCATGGGCACGCTTTCCTTGGTCTTGTTGTCGCGGCGGGCCACTTCGAGCACGCGGTTGGCGAGGTCGCGGGCTCCGATCACGATGCGCACGGGCACGCCTTTGAGCTCCCATTCGGCAAATTTCCAGCCGGGGCGCTTGCTGTCGTCGTCGTCGACCTTCACGCGGATGCCGCTGTCCTTGAGGTGTGCCGCGAGATTTTTCACGGCTACCGCGACGGCTTCCTTCTCCTCGGGCTTGTTGGCGAGGGGAATGATCACGACTTGGATCGGTGCGACGGTCGGGGGCAATACGAGGCCCTCATCGTCGCTGTGGGCCATGATAAGCGCACCTACGAGCCGTGTCGAGACGCCCCAAGAGGTCGCCCAGACGTAGTCACGGTCGTTTTTGTCGTCGAGGAATGTGACGTCAAACGCCTTGGCGAAGTTCTGGCCGAGGAAGTGGCTCGTGCCGGCCTGCAGGGCCTTGCCGTCCTGCATCATCGCCTCAATGCAATAGGTGTCGACCGCGCCGGGGAACTTCTCGTGCTCGGGCTTGATGCCTTTGATGACAGGTATGGCGAGGAATTCCTCGGCAAACTTGGCGTAGACTTCGAGCATCTTCATCGTTTCCTCGACCGCCTCGTCCTTGGTGGCGTGGGCGGTGTGGCCTTCTTGCCAGAGGAATTCGGCGGTGCGCAGGAACAGGCGCGGCTTCATTTCCCAGCGCATGACGTTTGCCCACTGGTTGATGAGCAGCGGCAGGTCACGGTAGCTCTGGATCCAATCCTTGTAGGTGTCCCAGATGATGGTCTCGGAAGTCGGGCGGATGACGTATTCCTCCTCCAACTTGGCCTCTGGATCGACCTCGACACCCGTGCCGGCAGCGTTGCGGCGCAGGCGGTGGTGGGTCACGACGGCGCACTCCATCGCAAAGCCCTCCACGTGGGCGGCCTCGCGGCTCAGGAACGACTTGGGGATGAGCAAGGGGAAGTAGGCATTGACGTGGCCGGTTTCCTTGAACATGCCGTCGAGTTGGGCCTGCATCTTTTCCCAAATGCTGTAACCATAGGGCCTGATCACCATGCAACCGCGCGTGGGCGAGTTTTGGGCCAGTTCGGCACGTTTTACGATCTCGATGTACCACTGGGAATAATCTTCGGCGCGGGTAGGGAGCTTTAGGGACATGTGGTGGAAATTGGTATAATTTTTGCTTAATTTTACTAATCAGAGCCGAATGCGTAATTTTATGCACGGCGGCGCAAAGTGCGCCAAATTAAGCAGAATCGTAGAATCGTGAAAATTATAAATGAGGGAAGGGTTATGAAAATGCGCATTGGAATGGTGGTGGCCATGGCGATCATGGCGCTCACAAGTTGCTCAGGGACCCGCACAGTCGCTGCGGGGCAGGAAGTGGACGATGTGTATTACAACAAGAAGGACCGCGAGGCAGACCAGGCCGTGGCCAACCGCAAGCGTGAGCTTGCAGAGGCTGCGCGGGCAGACAAGCCTGCCACCGAGGAGGCAGATGTCGACGAGTCGCTCCGTTCTGGCAGCTACGACGACGGCCTTGCTGCCAAAAATGGTGAGACAGAGGGCAATTTCAACCAAGACCCCTACGCCACCGACGATTATTATTATTCCCGTCAGGTGCGCCGCTTCAACAGCAACAATGGCGTCTCCAATCCCAATTGGAATTATTACGACCCCTTTTATTCATACGACCCCTACTACGCGATCGGCACACCCACTTGGTCTGCCTACAACAACAGCCCGTGGTGGTATGATCCCTATTACTACAACGGTCCATCCTATGCCTGGACCTCCTCATGGGGTGCGCCCGGCTATTCCTACTACCCCTCACAGTACTTCTACAACCAGCCATGGGGCTACGGCTCCGGCTTTGGCTACACCGGCTATGGCTATGGCTATGGCAACTACGGTGGTTTTGGAAATTACGGCTATGGCAACTTTGGCGGATACAATTACTATGGTGGCAACTTTGGCGGATTCGGTGGCTACAGTTATGCCAACGGCTTTTGTGGC
>JANMIM010000905.1:0-1635 GCA_031375795.1 Bacteroidota bacterium | reverse complement strand
GCAAGGACCACACAATTGATTGATTGCCAGGATTGTACACGCCTTTGAAAATCTGCAAGGAGTCTGTCGGAACGAAGCCTGACCCGCTGAACCGCGTGGTCCAGAACTCCCCAGATCGCCCTTCGACCATCGCACCTCCGTAAAGTTCCCCCGTCGTGAGCATCAGGGCATCTTGCGTCGCGGGCGTGCCGCTCGTGACCAGTTGCGTGGCGCCAGGTGTCAAGCCCGTAAAATTGGAGCCATCATAGTGCTCCCCGAGGAAGATCGCGCGGCCACCCAGCGGCGACGTACTCCCGGGCGCATCGTACACCGCCACTTGTGGGTAGCGCGCACTCAGCGTAGTCGGGTTCATGAGGCCGATGTCACTGCTCCAAGTCGCGCCACGATCTGTCGAAATGTCGTATCGGAGACCAAAAACCGACCCTCCAAAAGCAGATGCATTGTTTCGGTGGATGAAAACAATCGTCCCCGTGCTGTCATTGGCGGCAATACAATTGTTCATCGGCATGGTGGAGGAATGGATGTTGGGCATCGATCCGATCTGGATGGGGCTTACGGCCGCCACACGATTGCTGGAGGATGGCGGGGTGCCGCGATCCTTCGCAGGTGGCGATTGGATGCCCAGAGGGGCGTTTTGCGTGCAAGCGACCGGTGTGTGAGGGTAGATGCTTCCAGGTTTTTGGGCTGGAAGGAAGGAGCAGCAAAGCAAAGCAAGAATGGAAAGTAGGGTTTTACCCAGATTGTAATTGTACATTGTGTGATGAGGATGAATACTTGTTTATCCAAGATAATCAAAACTGTCATGGCAAACAAATGATGAATGCAGGAATCTAGAGTTTGCGTAGTGACTTTGCCGGAGATCGAGTCCGAGGCCTCCGGCCGATGGACGACCGACCATTTGCCTCAGGCAAACGAAAATAACGCTCGCAAGCCAGAGGCAAAGGGTCATTCGTTCGGATTCGACATAGCCTATTTGCCAGCTCTTTCCCGACGGCCATCCAAGAAAGATTTCACGACGACCTTGTTTCCTTCGATCCGATAATACATCACTGATTTGGAAAGGATAACTGCTCTTCTCAGAGTTGGTTCCTCCTTCGCTGCAGGGTACATATAGGGAAAACGTTCCAATAAGGACAAGACATGAAAAAAAACCTTTGTTAGTTTTTCGGCCGCCTCAAAATATGAATTCGATTCCAAATAGGCGATCACCTCATCGAATTCCGCCTCTGCTTGAGCGGTGATCAGCACCTCATACTCCATATCGGGAATACTTGGCCCTAAAATCCGCCAAACTCTTCATCCGTCCTGCCGCAGTATCTGCATCACCCTTGGCAATAGAATCCAAATGCGCTGCGGGAATCTCTTCGTTGGCTTGTTCCTCGCTAATCAACACCCGCATCAGGTCCTCAAACTTCTCCACCATGGACTCGCTTTGCAGCGTGAACAGCCATTGCGCCAGCTCCAATTTTCGATCCGCCAAGTTCTCAGTAACTTTCATGAAGCTAATTTACGAAATCTGTCGTTCGTTTTCAATGGCAGTGCGCGTAGAGGAAGAATTTTAATCGTTGAATCTGTTCCTCAAGCTGCGAGTCCAAGGCCTCCGGCCGATGGACGACCGACCCTTTGCCTCCGGCG
>JANMIM010000864.1:0-1606 GCA_031375795.1 Bacteroidota bacterium | reverse complement strand
GGAGCTGCTGGAAATCAAGCATGCCATCATCGCATCGCTCAAGGACGGCCGTTCGGCGACATACATTCCGCTGGACCCCGAGCTTCCAAAGACAGGAAAGTACAGAAGCGCTTGGAATGTGCAGGAAAATGTCGATGTTGGCACGATCAAGTCTGCCATCTATTCATGATACGATCAGGAGAGCTTCAAAAGAAGGCTTTTGCCAGCAAAGTGCGAGATACCCAAATTGAGAAAGACTATGTCTTGACTTGGGTGTTGTGGGGCATTGCGTCGGTGGAGCGGCTGGCCAATGCGCTGGCTTTCAAAGGAGGAACGGTCTTGAAAAAGGCCTATTTCGAGGATTATCGCTTTTCAGAGGATCTGGATTTCACCATCGTAGGCGAGATCTCCAATGAGGAATTGCTTGCCACGATGGCACTCGTCTTTGAAAAAGTCCTTGAAGAAGCCAATATCCCGCTGCAAATCATCGATCAAGGCGAGCACATCAGTGGCAGCTTGCATTTCCAAATCCAATATATCGGGCCGCTCGGCGGGAAGGGAAAGCAGATCAAGGTCGACATCACGAGGGGCGAAGCCATGCAATATGCGACCGTCTGGCTTCCCATCTTCTTGGGCTACAGCGACCTCGCCGATTTCAAGATGCAGTGCTATTCACTGGAAGAAGTGGTAATCGAGAAAATGTGTGCGGTCATTGGCCGCATGCAGCCGCGTGACCTGTATGACCTCTGGTACTTGGCGGAGATCCACCGCTTGGACATCACGTATTGCCACCGAGAGTTCGAACGAAAAGCACAGCACAAGAACTATGATCCCAAGCGCTTCAAAACCGCGCTGGAAGGGAAATTGCCGCAATACCGAGCCCGATGGGAAGGCTCATTGACCGACCAAATGCAGGACCTTCCAGATTTTGAGGAAGCCATCCGCGCCCTCCAAAAGCACCTGCGGGCTATGGCTTGAGTAGACAGCAAAGGTACAAGCTCATCCTCCGAAACATTAAAGTCGTAATTTGCGGCATGGAATCCAAGAATCCCGACCCGCTGCATGGCAAGACGCTCCAAATGATCCTGGAGCACCTGGTCGACTACTATGGCTGGGAAATGCTGGGGATCAAGATCCCAGTCAATTGTTTTCGGCACGAGCCGAGCATGGGCTCGAGCCTCAAGTTCCTGAGGCGAACGCCCTGGGCACGCGAGCAGGTCGAGGATCTGTACCGTGAAGTGCTGCGCCGGGAATCCTGACCAATCCTCACCGCGACGATGGATTGCCTTGGGGCAACCTACGCTGCTCCTCATCCACCGCCACACTTGCGCTTGCCGGCCACCATTGCCCATTTTCCAAGCAAATAAAACACTTCCGCGCTCGATGAGGCACGAGGTGGCAGGCAATAAGTCTTCCTAGAAACTGTCCTCGCGCTGCAAAATGGTGCGAAAAGCCGCAAACCGATCCTTGTACCGCATGGTATGCTCGTATTGCAGGCGGGGGGCATGCAACTCGGCGTAGGCCTCGTAGGCTTCCATGCTCAAGCATTCATATTGCACATTAAATGTGCTCACACCGGCCTCGGGCAGCGGGTCGAGCAAGCGCTGCAAGTGTGCGGCCTGAAAAC
>JANMIM010000861.1:0-5320 GCA_031375795.1 Bacteroidota bacterium | reverse complement strand
TCCTGCGGTTCCAGCAGTGCCCGCATTCTTGAATGTCGCGCTCTACAACCAAATCAAAGCCGCGGTCGCAGCGCTACCATCCATTGTACTCCCACCCTCGCCCGCAGTCGCAGCCGCCTACGTCGTGAATGATGCCAAGCGCGGGGTCGCCCATGCACCCGCAAACATGTCGGTGATTGGCGTCGTCAGGCCCGTGATGGCATTCAATGAAAGCCAACTCGGCGAGCTCAATGTCGATGCAACGGGAGGCCGATCCATCAACGTCATCCGCAATTTCACCGGCAAAGGCAACCTGATTTGGGGTGCCCGCACCCTTGACGGAAATAGCAATGAATGGCGCTATGTCCCCGTGCGTCGCTTTTACAACATGGTCGAGGAATCCTTGAAAAAAGCCACCATGGCCTACGTCTTTGAGTCCAACAACGCCAATACTTGGCAGGCAATCAAGACCATGACTGCCAATTACTTGACGCTCCAATGGCGGGAAGGCGCATTGCAAGGCACAAAACCCAGCGATGCCTTCTTTGTAAAAGTCGGGCTTGGCGAAACCATGAGCGCACAAGACATCCTGGAAGGTCGCCTCATCGTGCAAATCGGAATGGCCGTCAACCGCCCCGCCGAATTCATCATCCTGCAATTCAGCCACTTCATGGTGGGAAATGCCTAATAAAGAATACCGCAAAAATTATCCATTGATCCCAATCATCTAAAAATTATGCCACCATATACCGTACCCGGCGTTTACGTCCAAGAAATCCCCAGCTTGCCGCCCTCCGTGGCTTCGGTTGGGACAGCGATTCCAGCTTTTATTGGCTATACCCAATTGCACATGGGCACTGGCCCTATGATCCAGAAAATCAGTTCGTTTCTGGACTACCAACGGATTTTTGGTGGCCCTTCATTGACCGGGATTGTAACTTTTAATCTTGTTGCCAATCTCTATGCCTCGACGACACTCAATCAGCCGTCCAATCGCATGTTTTACAGCCTCCAGCATTATTTCATGAATGGTGGCGGTCCTTGTTTCATCGTTTCAGTAGGCGCTTACGGCACGCCAGCCACAATAGACATTGAGGCCGGGTTGGCTGCGCTCGACAGGTATGATGAGCCGACCTTGTATGTGATCCCAGATGCCTTCGCTCAAAGTGCTTATTATGACCTTTGCCAGAAAGCGGTCGCCAAATGCGCTGCTTTGGGAGACCGCACTTTTTTGGCAGATGTGGACCAGGCGGACCTGAACGATTTTGCAGCAGGCACCACGACTTCCCTCAAGTTTCGCGACACGGCCTTTGCAGGTCCAAGCTACGGCGCCGCTTATGCGCCCTATTTGGAAACGACCATTGCACCGATTGTGGATCCAGCTGCTATTGCTACAGCGGCGGGTACCAATACGGCAACCCTCAACCGCATCAAGGCAGACATCGCCAATCTGCGCATAGTGCTCCCACCATCGCCCGCAATGGCAGCTGCTTATGTCGTGAACGATGCCACACGCGGCGTCGCACATGCACCGGCAAACATGCCCGTGCTAGGCGTCACGAGACCCGTTTTGGCATTCAATGAAAGCCAGCTTGGCAACTTGAATGTCGATCCCATCGCTGGAAAATCCATCAATGTCATCCGCAATTTCACAGGCAAAGGCACCTTGATTTGGGGCGCGCGCACCCTTGACGGCAATAGCAACGAGTGGCGGTATGTCTCGGTGCGTCGCTTCTTCAACATGGTCGAGGAGTCGGTCAAAAAAGCCACCATGGCCTATGTCTTTGAGCCCAACAATGCAAGCACTTGGCAGTCGGTCAAGACGATGGTCGGCAATTACTTGAATCTCCAATGGCGCGAAGGTGCCTTGATGGGAGCCAAACCTACCGATGCCTATTTTGTAGCTTGCGGATTGGGCGAAACCATGTCGCCGCAAGATGTGCTTGAAGGTCGCCTGATTGTGCGCATCGGCATGGCCGTAAATCGTCCTGCAGAGTTTATCATCTTGCAATTCAGCCACTTCATGGCTGCAAATGCATAAGCAACGGCAATGATCTACAAGACGCCCGGCATCTATCATTCGCATAAGATTGCGTATCCGCCCCTGTCAGGGAGGTTGGCGCCTGGGATTCCCGCGATCCTCGGCTACACCGAAAAGGCAGTGGGGGAGAAGGGCGTTTCGTTGTCGTTTGTTCCGACCCTTCTGAACACGTGGGAGGCATTTCTTGCACAGTTTGGCGGGCCGTTTCCGATGAAGGCTTTTGTGGGTTACACACAACAGGGAACTATTCTGACTGCCAGCCTCGGAGACCGTTTGTTTCTCTGGGAAAGTGTGCGCCTATTTTTTGAGAATGGTGGCCGCGAGATCTACATTGTCTCGATTGGGGATTATGCAAGCACCCCCGACCGCAAAGACTTTGCGGCGGGGCTTGATGCCTTGAGGGCCTATGATGTACCCTCGCACGTGCTCATGCCCGATTCCGTCTTGCTCGGCGTCGCAGAATCGGGGTATTTGCATACCTACACGCTGCAGCACTGTGCCGATCACAAGCATCGGTTTGCGATCCTCGATCTCGTGGAGTTGCACAATATTGATGCGACCATTGGCGCTTTTCGGGATCATCTGGTGTCGACGCGGCTGGATTTGGGTGCTGCTTATTATCCCTGGATTCGCACGACGCATTCGCTGGAGATCTTGCCAGAAAACATCGAATACGGCCAAATTGTGCGGAAAGAACCCAAGGAAATGACGATGGAAATGCGCGTCAATTTGAAGGAGGCGATCACCGAGCGCACAATCAAGGCATTTGACACGTCCACAGAGACCGACTGGGCAGCGGCGGTTGCATCGCGCGTAGTCCTACGCCAAACCAGCAAAAAGGTCGAATCGCTCACCACGGACAATTTTGATCCCCTCTCGGGTCATTTGAAGGCGCTGCGTGCGCAATTGGCCAAGGGCAGCGCAAAGACGGTCAAGCAGGACTTGGTGAACTATCTGGGCTTCACGCGCTCCATCATCTTGGGATTCACAACATTTCCCAAAGGAGAAGGTGGCCTTCCCAAAGAGCTTGGTGCTTATATTGAACGCGAGCGCAGCTCCAAGAAGGTCTACAAGCCCATCCTCTGTGCGGTTTCCAAAGAACTCGATCCCGACATCGGGGCTGCGATCGGCCGCAACGAGGAGATGGTGAAACAGGATTATGGATGGCTGGCGGAAAATAAATTGTGGATCGACGCATGGCCTCCCGTCTTGGATCGCGGAAGCGTGAAAGCGATGGAAACGCCGATGGAGCTCGAAGTTTTGAAGAAGGAAATGCCACAAGTCCTCGATGAGCGTATCAAAGCGGAATATGAGAAGGAAATCCTTGCAAAAGAGGCTTTGCCCGGCAAAGAAATGGTTTCCGAGTTCATCCCCGTGACACGTGAACCCATCAAGGAGGTCCCCGTCGAAATCATACCCTCCAAGGGCTTGGCCGAAGTCGCAAAACTCGTAGCCGCCGACGAAGACCTGTACAATGCCGCCAAATCCATCGTGGAAGTCTATAGCGGCTTGTTTGAGCTCGCCAGCAGATTGGGGAAAAAAGGCCCTGATCCGATACCCGACCCGGTCCCAGATTCCGTGAAAGCCGAAGCATTGAAACGCCTCTCGGGCCTCAGCGCATGGTTGCCCCCAAGCGGCGCAGTCGCGGGCCTCTACGCCACGACCGACCGCGAGCGCGGCCCTTTCAAGGCTCCCGCCAATGCAAGCCTCCACGCAGTCTTGGATGTCGGGCATCGCCTCACCGTCCCCCAGCAAGAAGACATGAATGCCAGCGACTCTGGCAAGGCTGTGAATGCGCTCTTGATCAAACCCGGCAGGGGCATCGTCGTGAACGCTGCACGCACATTTGACGCCAATAGCCGCGAATGGCGCTACGTGCCTGTGCGCAGGTATTTCCTCGCGGTAGAGAAAGCAGTCCGTGACCGCTTGCAAGACTATGTCTTTGAAAGCAACGACCCGCAGCTCTGGGAAAACGTCAGAGGCATGCTTGCAGGCTTTTGCAACCAACAATTCAAGTCGGGTGCATTGGCCGGGAAATATGCAGACGACGCCTATTTCATCAGCATCGGGTTGGGTGAAACGATGACCGCCGAAGACATCAATGAAGGAAAACTCATCGTGAAAATAGGTTTGGCGGTTGCACGACCTGCAGAGTTCATCGTGCTCACTTTTGTACACCACATGGAGAGCGACAAATTATCGATTCAAAATTGAAAAATCATCTAATAATAGCTAGAAGGTTATGCCAAATTATCCATTGACCAAATTTCATTTCTCCGTGAATTGGGGCGGCTCCAATGTCGGCTTCAGCGAAGTCACGGGCCTCGATTTCACCACGGAAGTCACTGAGTACCGACACGGCGCGATGGCCGAGCACAGCAAGGTAAAATTGCCAGGCCTCCGCACATTCAGCAACATCACCCTCAAGCGTGGCTCCATGCAGGGCGACAACGAGTTTTATGAATGGTGGAATGTCACATTGATGGACAAGCCGCAGCGCAGGGACGTCACGATCACGCTCCTGAACGAGTTGCACAGTCCGGTGATCGTATGGCGCGTAAAAAATGCATGGCCCATCAATGTCAAGGCTACCGACCTGAATGCAGATTCATCTGACATCGCCGTGGAGTCCCTTGAGTTGGTGCATGAAGGATTGACGATGGAGTTCATCAAGTAAGTCAGTAGGCCTAACCAATGCCGTCGTCATGCCATTGAGATTACCAAGAATACCCGCATGGGTACCGCGATTGCCGGGGAATGCACCGCCTACGGGGTTCAGCTTTTCCGTGGAATTTTCCGGTGGGGTGACTTTGCCGCTCCTGGAGGGTGGCTTCCAGGAGGTTTCTGGTCTATCGATGCGCACAAGCATGGAGTCGATCAAGGAGCCTGGGCGCTACGAAGCACTTGAGCTGCCTACTGGGCTCACTTATGAACCGCTGATTCTGAAACGTGGACTTTTCACATCGTCCAAGCTCGGCCTATGGGTGCGCCATAGCATCGAGCACATGGATTACGACCCCGTGCAGGTGACCATCAAACTGAACAGTAACCGCATGTATCCGCTTGCCGTATGGCAGGTGTTTGAAGCGATACCCGTTTCGTGGTCGGTTTCTTCCTTTGATGCCAATAGCTCGGCCATCGTGGTCGAGACCTTGGAACTCAAGTACAGCTCATTCAACTTCTTACCAGGATTGCCCGATGCCCGTTGAAATCAGAGAAGTGACGATTAAGGCCAATATCCATACCCTGCCACAGGGCATGGGTGGGGAAAAAAGTTCCTCCGGATTGGGCTCATTGGAA
>JANMIM010000822.1:0-10082 GCA_031375795.1 Bacteroidota bacterium | reverse complement strand
GCCCAAGTTTCGGCAAGATGCACGGGCCACAAACAACAAGCTAGGCAGCCACGACGATCTCCCCAACCTCAGCTGGAACTTTGCGTGGAATGCCACACAAAGCGATTGGGACAGCACAGCCCGCAATACATTCGCCTACTTCCCCAACGGCAACCTCGCCGAGCACATCATTGAGCAATACAACGGCGGTTTTGCCTTTGCCACTCGGCGCACATTTGCCTATGATTTGCAAGGGTCGCTGGCACAGCTACGGTACCTGTATTGGGATGGCAGTGCTTGGCAGCAGCAGTTCAGAGAAACATATTCCTATGACACGCTTCAAAATCCATTGGTTTATTTTCAAGAGCAATGGAATGCACCAGCTGCCGAATGGGATACCATTTTTGGAGGACGCCAATCGTATGAATATGTGTTCAACAACCGAATAGCTGAAGACTTGGTTGATTTTTGGAACGACCTCACAGGTACCTGGAATCCATGGGAGCGCAGGCAATACCACTGGCCCGATGCGCAGGGCTGGGACAGCTGCACCGTGTACAACGCCCAAGGCGGAAATTGGCAACCCTCGACGCGCACGGTCGATGCGGTGTGGCACGATTTTGACGACAATTTGCGCACAACGTGGCGGGAGCAAGCCTTCTCGGTCCAAGGCTGGGTCGACGACTTCAAACATGATTGCACCTACATGGGTCCACATGACGATCGGGCATGTGTGGAGCAACGATGGAACGGTGCGTCTTGGGACCCGACGACCAAGCAATCGATCTTCTATGACGCACAGGAGCACGAGATCGCAAGGGAGAATTTTTTTTGGGCGGGCGTCTGGGAGCCCGTGTCTGGGATTCAGTTTGCGTTTACCTACGACGGCCAAGGAAATACCTTGGAAGTGATCCAAGACAACCACAGCAATGGGCAGCCATTTGTACACGCCTTCAGAACCGTGTACCCCTCCTTTTTTGTGGCAAGCCCAGGCCCGAGCTTGCCTGTGAGCAACGTCACCGCCTACCCCAATCCCTGCACCGACCACCTCAGTTTCCAAGTGAAATTGAAGCAAAACGGGCCTGTGCAGATTGCGCTCTACGACCTGCAAGGACGCCTGCGCATGCAGACGGTCACACCTGCGCGTGTGGGCGAGGATATTGCGCTGCCGATCTCCGAGACCTTGGAAAATGGCTCCTACATCTACCGCTTGGGCACCAAGGAGGGCGAGGTCAGTGCAAAAATTACGGTACAAAGGTAAAAAGCATCTTTTCTGGCAAAAAGAATCATAAATTAGTGACACGGGTTGCGAAAAAAAGTAGGCTCGCAATTCAGTTTGATTTGTTTTCATCCTCAAAATCTTAATTCGATGCAAAAGATCATTTACTTCATTACCGCCCTATTTGC
Organism: Bacteroidota bacterium; assembly: GCA_031375795.1. Classification (GTDB taxonomy): domain Bacteria; phylum Bacteroidota; class Bacteroidia; order J057; family JADKCL01; genus JADKCL01. The sequence continues at coordinate 8,696 of JANMIM010000822.1, read as the reverse complement.
CATTGTGGGATTCGCCCAAGCCCAAAAACCGAAGTTTCCGCAGCACATGCATGCCCAGCGCGGCAGCAATCCCGCTGCGGAAAGTAGGGTCGCCTCCCACGGAGAAACCCCCAACCTGGCCATTCACTTTATCAGGGACCTACAACTCAGCCAATGGGACAGTACTGGCCGCTACACCTATTCCTACTTCCCAAATGGCGACCTCGCCGAGGAAGTGCGCGAATCCTACGGCAGTACATTTGTCCCCGCTTCGCGCACGGTCTATGCCTACACGGTGCCAGGATATTACTCCTCCTACACAACTTACTATTGGGATGGCTCGGCTTGGGTCGGCGATTACCAGTCCCAGTACACTTATGATGCCCAAAACAACCCTTTGACCTATTGGTTTCTTACTTGGAATGTGAGCCAATGGGATACAACCGCTGGATCAAAGTACAGCCGCACCTACGTTTACACCAACCGCGTCGCGAGTGAAATCGGACTCTCTTGGAATTCCCAAACACACCTTTGGGATACCGATTGGCGCGAAGTCTACCATTGGTACAGTGCCCAGGGCTGGGATTCCCTTACCTCCTACGATTGGGACGGCTCAGCCTGGCAACCACAGGAGCGGTACGTCGATGTCTCCTGGCACGATATCGATGAGGACGAACCATTTGGTGCCCGCACCCAATCGTATAATGGTGCGATTTGGGAAGATTTCGATCGATTTGCGGTCACTTACACAGGTCCTACCGACAACTATGTCGCCATCAGCGAAGAATGGACGGGCTCCAGTTGGGACAGTGTTTTCAAGGATATCATCGTCCATGACAGTCATGACCATGAGATCTCCTATATGGGATACGAGTATTGGTCGGGCGCCTGGCACCTTTATGGCAGTCAAATTACCGCCTACTCTTATGATGCGCAGGGCAGTACGACTCAGATCATCTACGATGACCTGGACAGCGCCGGCATCTTGCAGAATTCGTACAAAATCGAATACCCCAGCTTTTTCACCAACGCTCCAGAGCCCACGAGCCTGGGTGCCAATGTCACCGCCTACCCCAATCCCTGCTCCGACCGCCTCAATTTCCAGGTGAAATTGAAGCAAAATGGCCCTGCGCATATTGCGCTCTACGACCTGCAAGGCCGCCTGCGCATGCAGACGGTCACGCCGGCGCGTGTGGGAGAGGACATTGCGCTGCCGATCTCCGAGGTCTTGGAGAATGGCACCTACATTTACCGCATCCAAACGAAGGAAGGCGAGGCGAGTTCCAAGATTACCCTTTTGAGATAAACTTGCTATTTCCAGCCAAATTTTTCCTAATTTGGCCTTACGAGGTGCAGGGATGGCCTTCCTGCACCTCGCGTTTTTTCTCCATACCTTTTCATTCACAAAATACGTTATCATTATGTACAAAATCCTTTCTCTCCTTGTCGCCTTTTTTGCCGTTTGCAGCGTTGCACAGGCCCAAAAACTTGATTTTGCCCGTCATTCGCACACATCCCGAGCAGCCGCGCCCCTCGATCCCAGCCGAATCGCCGCCCATGATGACTTTCCGGAATTAGCCTTGTATTTTGAAAAGGACCTGCAGCTCAATCAATGGGACAGCACCTATCGCTGGACTTACAGCTATTTTCCAAACGGAGATATCGCGGAGCAGATCGGCGAAAGCTATGGCGGGCCGGGTACCGGCTTTGTAAACAACCAACGCGTCGCGAATACCTTTGCATCACCTGGAAACGTCGCCTCCACGGCTTACAGCGGATGGAATGGGTCTGCTTGGAGCAACCAATACCAATTCACCTACGCCTATGATTCTCAAAACCAGATCATTGCCGATTGGTTTTATCAATGGAACGGAAATCAATGGGATACAGTGAATGGTTCGCGCTACACACTAGGGTACGTATTTTCCAATCGCATCGCCAGCCGCGTAGGCGAATCTTGGAATTTCAGCACATCTGCCTGGGACTTGGATTACCGCGAGGACTACAATTGGCCAAGCGCGCAGGGTTGGGACTCGGTCATTTATTCATCTTGGAATGGAGGCAATTGGCAGAATGAGGAGCGGTATATCGACGTCGCCTGGCACGACATCGATGAGGATGAGCCGACGGCAGGTCTTTACCAAGGTTACACCGGATCTCTATGGGAGAATCGCGAACGATTTTCCAATCAATATGGCACCAACGACGGCTACATTTACATTGAAGAGAATTGGAACGGCACGAGCTGGGACAGTTCCTACAAAGAAGTCGTGGAGATTGATTCCCATGGTCATGACGTCGGATACTTGGGCTATTTTTATGCTGGGGGCTGGCATTTGTCGGGAGGAAATGAAAACACCTTTACCTATGATGCGCAGGGCCGTACACTGGAGGAAATCGACGAGTACTTGGATAGTTTGTTGTTTGTGGTTTCGGTCTACAAGACCGTGTACCCCAGCTTTTTCACCAACGCCCCAGAGCCCACGAGCCTGATTGCCAATGTCACCGCCTACCCCAATCCCTGCATCGACAAACTCAATTTCCAAGTGGAATTGAAGCAAACCAGTACGGTGTACATTGCGCTTTATGACCTGCAAGGCCGCCTGCGCATGCAGACGGTCACGCCTGCGCGTGTGGGCGAGGATATTGCGCTGCCGATTTCAGAGACCTTGGAAAACAGCACCTACATCTACCGGTTGGGTACGAAGGAAGGCGAGGCGACCGGCAAGGTGACCGTGCAGCGATAGGATTCAGCAAATATCTCAAAAAGAATCAGCATCGATCCCTGTCGGCGATGCTGATTCTTTTTTGCGTTGGCAAGAAAAGACCTGCAACATCGATTGCGATTTGATTGTGTGATCCTTGAAGCCTCATCGCAAAAAAACTTGCCAAGTCTTGCTCCCCAGGTAAAAAGTCAATACCTTTAGGGGACAGATGCCGGACAATAACAAAGCATGGCGTCCAATTTTGACTTGCAATAAAAATCAACATGATTCGTACCACTTTTATTTTATTTGCTCTGCTCGCATCGATTTCCTTCACTTGTGTTGCTCAGGCTACTTTCGAGCAGCATTCGGTTCCAAGACCATTGACAAGCAAGGGATTGAATGTCTTAAAAATCACGGAGCACGGTGATCTTCCAGCCTCTTGCATTTACCTTGACTGGTCCACCTTTCAAAGTGTATGGGATTCCACGGCGCGCAACACATTCATATACAATCCCAACGGACAAACGGCAGAACTTTATGTCGAAGATTATAGCGGCAATCAGTTTGTCCCATATCAACGTTTCGTTTATTCCTACGATCCGCAATTGCACCGCAAAGTGACAGACGATTACAGATGGAATGGAAGCATCCTTGAACTGAGATTTCGGCAAATCGATGAAACCGATCCCTTTGGCAACCCCACACTGACGCTGTCATTGGTATTGAACCAAGCGCAATGGGACACTTCCACAGGCACACGCACTTCCAATTCCTATGTGTTCAATGACAAGATTAGCACCATCACCAAGGAACGCTGGAGCAGCTTCACCCACCAATGGACAAATTCAGATTTCGAGCAATACACATGGCCAGATTCCTCCGGTTGGGACAGCCATACTTTTTCGACTTGGAATGGAACAGGCTGGTCTCCAATCGAACGATTCATTGATTTGTCTTGGTACGATTTCGAAAAAGGGCTTCCCAATTATTACAGGGATCAACGAGTTGTCGGAATAATGTGGCAAGACAACTACATAACCGAAAGAACTTATGGGCAATTTGACGGCTATACCTCGATCACGCATACCTGGGATGGCAGCAGTTGGGACTCGACCAAATCGATCATCGGCAACGATGCAATGTATCATCCCATTTCCTTTGCACAATTTGAATGGGCAAGTGGCTGGCAACAAGTTGGTGGCGGGACCACCGACTATATCTATGACTCGCAAGGAAATACTGCAGAATGGACGAGCAAATATTGGTCCCCAGGAGGCCAATACATCAACAATGAGCGGAAGCAATGCTTCTCTTTTTTCACTGGAATCGAAGACCTGCAATCCAATGCAAGCGCGGTCACTGCCTACCCCAATCCGTGCAGCGACCACCTCAATTTCAAATTGAATCTGAATCAAAATGGGCCTGCACACATCGCGCTCTACGACTTGCAAGGCCGCCTGCGCCTGCAGACCATCACGCCTGTGCGTGTGGGAGAGGACATTGCGATGCCGATTTCAGAGACCTTGGAAGACGGCACCTACATCTACCGCATCCAAACGAAGGCAGGCGAGGCGACCGGCAAGGTGGCTGTGCAGCGATGAAATGGTATTGATGGCACAATAGGCAACATTTGTGTAACTTTTAATTAACTTAAGGGCCATGAAGATGGCCCTTAAGTTTTGGATGTTCCTGATCGCCCTCTGCACCCTGCACAGCGCCATGGCGCAGTGCAATGGCGACCCCAGCCTGTGCAACAAGCGCTTCGACGAGGTCTGCTATGCCACGACCCACAATGCATTCAATTACCAAGGCTCATTCTTATTCCCCAACCAGAGTTTTGACATCAGCCGCCAAATGCAAGACGGCGTGCGCGGACTTATGCTCGATGTGTATTGGTTCAACAACCGGCCCACGGTTTACCACAGCAGCAATTTCCTTGGCAATCAACCGCTCAGCGATCTCTTGGCCGACATCAAGACCTTTCTCGACGCCAACCCCAACGAGGTAGTGAGCATCATCTTTGAGTGCTACATCACGGCGGCGCAGATGAACGATGCCTTCACGCAGGCGAGCCTCCTCCCCTACCTGCATGCACAGCCGCAGGGCAGCGCATGGCCCACGCTCGCAGACATGATCGCCGCCAACCACCGCCTCGTCGTGTTCACCGATGTGAATGACGGTCAGGCCTATCCGTGGTACCACTACGTCTGGGATTATGGCGTGGAGACCGACTACACCGCCCACAGCCGCAGAGACTTCAGCTGTGCCTACAACCGCGGCGACAGCACCAAGAGCCTCTTCATCCTTAACCACTTCATCACGCAGCCATCGCTCGGCTACGGCCTCATCGATTCGGCCGCCGCCGTGAACGCCAATCCATACTTCACGAGCCGCGCCATGGCATGCTGGGTCGCCACCGGCAAGCTCCCCAATTTCCTGACCGTGGATTTTTATGAGCTGGGAGACGTGATGGCGACCAAAGACGCGCTCAATGCCGGGGCACTCGGCATCGCGCCGCCTAGGAGCAACGATTCGGATTTGATGGCTCAGATCGCACCCAATCCCGCGAGCAGCCAATTCTCGCTCCGTTGGGAAGGCGCAGCCGACGAGGCGCTTTTTTCCATGTATGACTCGCAAGGGCGCTTGCAGATGCAAATTCCCCTGCACGGTTCCGATGGCATCGCGCAAATCGAGGTGGCGCCGCATCTTGCAAACGGGATTTATTTTTGGCGGGTTGAGGCGAATGGGCAAGCAAAACTTGGAAAATTGCAATTGCAGCGTTGACGGTTGTATGTGCTTCAACGGCACGATTATTGGGTAGTTTTGTTGCCAAATACATGTCAAATATTTGCAAATACCCTCGATCTCCCAAACAATCGCCCAGCTTCGATCTGCACATGCGCTGCGGCCCCTTTACCGATCAGGGCCTCATAAATTACCGTTCAGGAAAAATCTAAATCGTTGTAGGGATTTTTGTCTATCTTTCCTAAGAGGTAATCAATCGGTAAGAATATGAAGCTTCGCAACCATTGGATATTGCGCTACTTGCTCTGCATGGCGATGATCGTTTTGAACAGCGGTCTACGGGCCCAATGCAGTGGCGGCACATCGGCGGGCCCATTGACGCCGGTGCCGGCGGTGGCTTGGCAGACGATCGGCATCACGACGGGCAACTATTACACCTTTACGGTTCCGGTCTCCACGGGCTGCTCCTTCCCGACCTACTACTTTTCATTTTGCGGAGGCGATGGCGGGAGCGCGGGATTTGATACCCAAATCACGATCTTGGACAATGCAGGTGCCTTTGCGGGTGGCTATAGCGACGACTATTGCGGTCTGCAAAGCTATGTGGCCTGGACGCCTACAGTTGCGGGCACCTACCGCGTATTGCTCAACACCTATTTTTGTGGCGCGGGCTCCGGTGCCACCATGGCTTACCGCGTGGCTCCCGCCCCCGCCCCCAATGCCTACTTGTCGCTCGTAGGGACCGCAACCGCTGGTGCTGCAGGGTGTGCGACGCTCACCACGGCCACCAACGGACAGGGAGGATGTGCCTGGGACATCGACAATACCCTCAACATGCTCGCCCCATTCACCTATGACTTCACGATCTATCTGGGCAACAATGATGCAGGGGCCGACGGCATGGCATTTGTAATCCAAAATTCACCCTTGGGGCGATGCGCCTGCGGCTCGCTCGGCGGCGCCTTGGGCGCGGCCGGCATCCCCAATTCCGTGATCGTGGAGATCGACACCTACCTCAATGCCGAGGACCGTGACGATGGCATGGCCGGCGTCTTGTGCAGTGGTGGCGCGGAGCCCGACCACCTCGACGTTTGGCTCAATGGAAACATCAACCCTCCTGGCGCAGGGTGCCCGACGCCAGCTGGTGCACGCCTCATCCCCGCAGCGATCAAGTTGATGAATGGAGCAGCCGATTACAACATTGAAAATGGCCTCAACCACCTTTGTCGGGTATCTTGGGTGCCAGGCTCACCGGGTACGCTCACTGTCAGGATCTACGACAACGCTGGCGTGACCCTCTATGGCACCCTTAGCTATGCCTTCACGCCCATGACGGTGTTTGGCACCAATTCCCCTTTCTTTGGGTTCACGGCATCGACGGGCGGATTGAACAATTTGCAGACCTTTTGTGAACCGCCAGCATTGATATTGGCCGAGGAAGACCTGCAACTTACAGCCACCAAGGAGGGCGAAACCGTGCGTTTGGCTTGGCAGGCTCCATCGGTATTCGTGATTTCACATGTGGAGCGCTCGACAGATGGAAATCGCTGGCAGCAGCTCTTCACATCGCCACGCGTCGGTAGCAGCTCGCCACAGGAAGGCCTGGACCCATCGCCGATGCCGGGCGCAAACTTCTACCGCGTCACGATGAAGGACGGCAATGGAAATGCAAAAACAAGCAATGTCGTCGAAGTCCACTTGGCCAGCGACGAGGAAATGTTGGTGTTTCCCAATCCAAGCGATGGACGATTCACGATCGAATTTCCCCACCTCCCCGGCAAGACCACGATCCAATTGAGCGATGTGAATGGCCGCTTGGTCTACCAAGGTCAATGCGAATCGTCCACTGCGACAATTTCAACCAGCGGCTTGGCTGCGGGCATCTACCAACTCAGCGTGCAGACACCCACCAAGATGATGCGCCGACGCGTGGTCCTGCGCTGAGCCGGCACCCAACGATACTTCGCCTCCAAATTCGCAGAATCCGTTGCAAGAAAATCTGGACATGAATACCTATTTTGTCCAGCCAGCCTTCATTGTGGTGCCAACATCGCCATCTTGGTCGGAGCAGGGGCTTCCTTTTTGTGCCTTTTGCCTGGACGGGGTAGGCGGAAGTCATAATTCAGGCCGATCACATACTGGAAGTAATGGTAGGCATAGTCACGCCCAAAACGCGGCAAAAGTGGTTCGTAAAAGAGGAATGACAAATCCAATTCCAAGTTCTTGTACAAAAAAACACCAAAGCCACCACCAGCAGCAATATAATTGATGCCTGCACGGCGATGCGCGATGAGTGGGCCACAAGGACAGAAATCCCCGCGGTAAAACCCCAATTCAGGCATGATATAGAGCGTGCGGTTGTTGCCGATGTGGTATTGTGTGAAAGCTCCAAGAAGTTGGAACTGCCTTGGAGGGGAAATGTCTGATTTATTCCAAATCTTCAGGTAGTTGACCCCCACATACAAGTGCTTGATGGGCGAGAGGGCGGCATTGGCGGCCCAAGTATAATCCCTGTAATGATAGTCACTGGCGCCCCCCCACCTATAAGTCAGCGAGGAACCCACCACCAACCTCGGCCAAAATGTGCTGTCACGGCCCATGGTTTTTTGGCCCATGGCTTGGACAGATACGATGAGCACAGATATTATGCAAAACAATAATTTCTTATTCATTTCAATGGATAGGTCGTTTCAGAGGCAGAATAAAATCAAGGCCACCATTGATACCATGCCTGTATTTGAAATGAGAAGCCTGATCTGGAAAATAGGCCAGCGTTGGAGAAAACTGGGCATGGAAATGCCTCTAGAATCTTGCATTGAAACCCACCCTGAAATAAAGCGCAGGCGCACTGAGACGTGCAAATGTCGACACGCTGCCATCCAACTCCTGCCTAAGGTTTCCATAAGACCAAGTGAACTCGGCAAAGGGGAAAATATTCAGGGCGAGGTAATGCCGCGTATCGGGCTTTGATTTTTGAAACAGGGCTAGCTTTGAAGGTGGATTCCCCGTATCCACGCCCAGCAGGCGATCCCTATTTTTCATGAAGAAATAAAAACGCGCAAAGGCGCCCACTTCATGCCATTCGAGATGGTCAAATATATTCCCTGCTCTCCATCCGTAAGTATAAGTGGCTCCGATGGCCAGCGAACGGATGGGAAAGTAGGCGATGCGTGGATCGATTTGGATTTGGCTTCCGAAGTACCTCTTATTCGTGATCGGTTCACGGGTGTAGATCATCACTCCGCCCGAAGAAGTGCCAATCAA
>JANMIM010000799.1:0-2083 GCA_031375795.1 Bacteroidota bacterium | reverse complement strand
GCACAATATTGTCCGTCACCGTCACGGTGAAGGCGCAAGTCGCCGAATTGCCCGCCGCATCGGTCACGCGGAATGTGTTGGTGGTCACGCCTACTGGAAAACTTGCGCCGGATGCCAAACCTGCAGTCTGCGTGGTCGCTGCACCCGTGCAATTGTCTGCCCCCGTAGGCGCTGCGTAAGACACAACTTGGCTACACGCACTCACACTGGCACTCACACTGATATTTGCTGGGCAGGTGATCGTCGGCACTTGATTGTCGGTGATGGTGACGGTGAAGCTGCAAGTCGCGGAATTGCCGGAGGCATCGGTGACCAAAAAGGCATTCGTAGTCGTACCGATTGGGAAGGCCGAGCTGCTGACCAAGCCTACGGACTGTGTCGTGGTCGAACCTGCGCAGTTGTCAGAACCGACTGGGGCGGTGAAGGCCACCACTTTCGAGCAGAGGCCGGGGTCATTGTTGCCCGTGATATTGGTTGGGCAGGTGATAGCGGGCAACACGTTGTCGCTGACAATGATATCGAAGCTGCAAGTAGCGAAATTACCATAGGCATCACCCACAAAATAAGCATTGGTGGTCGTGCCGACGGGGAAGGCTGAGCCGCTGGCCAAGCCTGCGGTCTGTACGGTCGAACCAAAGCAGTTGTCGGTACCGACTGGGGCGATGAAGGTCAAGATAGTGTCGCACGCATTCACACCCGCACTCACACTGAAGGAAGCCGGACATGTGATGGTCGGGAGTTCGATGTCCAGCACATCCACGTAAAAAGAGCAGGTGGCACTATTGCCAGACCCGTCGGTAATCTGATAGACCTGCGTCGAGATCCCTACGGGAAAGTTGGCCCCAGATGGAAGTCCGGAAACCTGAACGGGGGTCGCACCGCCGAGGCAGTTGTCAGCGAACGACAGGTTGTAACTGTAAACTGCACTGCATTGTCCGGGATCATTCCCCAACGTAACGGAGCCGGGGCATGTGATGGTCGGATCGATGGTATCGAAGACGGTGATGAAGGCCGTGCAATTTGATGTATTGCCGTTGACATCTGTCACCGAATGGTTGAATGGATTGGTGCCGAGATGATTGCAATTGAGATTGTATCCTGAGGGCGCAATCGGACCAAAAAAGCCGATCCCGCAAGCATCTGTGCTCCCGCCGTCCACATCAGAATAGGGAACGGAAACGGTACCACTCGGATCCAAATAGGCGGTGACGTTCTGGCAAAGCGCAATGGGTGGGGTCGAATCCCTGATGGTCACCACAGCCGTGCATTGGGCAAGGGCACCCATCGCGTCCACTATGTTCAAGGTCACGTTGTTGGAGGGGACATTGGCACAGGTAAAGGCGTTCGGCGACACCGATCTGGTTGCGATCATGCATTCATCGAAGCTGCCATTGTCCACCATTGCGGGAAGGATGTTCGCATTGCCATTACCATCCAAATAAACCGTGATGTCTTGGCAAATTGCAACAGGCGGCACCCCATCATAAACAATCGCGTTGCTCGTGCATGTAGCTGTGTTGCCGGAGACGTCGGTGACCGTCAATGTGAGCGTTGGAAAGCCCTGCGATGCACAATTGAAGAAGTTGGGGCTTACGCTCATGCTCGCGAGGCCACAGATGTCATTGCTGCCAACGTCCACCACGGACGGTAAGATCGTCGCTTCGCCGTTGACATCCAACGGAATCTGAATCAATGCGGATTGGCAAAGGGCGGTGGGCGCGGTCGAATCTTGCACGGTTACGGTTCCAATGCATGTGGAACTGTTGCCGCTTGCATCCTCCACCGTCAAGGAAATGGGTACGCTGCCAATGTCGGAGCAAAAGACGGATGACAAGCTCAGGCTGCGCGTGGTAATGGCGCAGTTGTCGGTGCTGCCATTGTCCAGCATGGCAGGAACGAGGTTGGCGGTGCCGCCACTGTTGAGATAGACCGTCAGGTTGCGGCAAAGCGCGGTCGGATGCGTGGAGTCGGCGACGGTGACCGTGCCGCTGCAGGTGGAAGTGTTGCCGCTACCGTCGCCGACGGTCAGCGTGATAGCATTCGCCCCGAGATTTGCGCAGCTCACGGCGCTCGCGCTGATGCT
>JANMIM010000787.1:0-3133 GCA_031375795.1 Bacteroidota bacterium | reverse complement strand
GCTCACGGGACACATTCATCTCTGGCCCAAAGGCGTGCATCACGTGGATCACCACCGGTATGTAGTAGGTGAAGTGCTCATCGACCTTTTCCACCCTGATCGGCTGCGGCAGGTTGCGTCCCGGCACCCCCGAGGGGTAGGCCGATTGGAGCGCAGCCGTAGCCTCATCGCTCATGCAGCGCTGTACCCGCGTCGGGGCTGGAGCAGATTCTTGTCCATAACCCATCGACGCCATCCCTGCCAAAAGCAAAATCAAACTGATCGCATAGACCTTTCTCATTGCCAATCGGTGCATTTAGCTGCAAAAGTAATCCAAAACAAGCGATAACAAAAGTAGCGAATATCCTCGCAGATGACCGCAATGCTTCCTCCCAAGGGCGGGTATCCCCCAAAGGTCTCCAAAGAAATGGGGCTTCGAACATTTGCCCGAAGCCCCATTTCATTCAACAAACATCAACATCAGTCGACGATGAGATTCTTGTACACGCGGTTGGTTCCCGCAGTCAATTCCAGGATGTAAATTCCCTTGGCCATGCCTTGCAGGTCGATCTCCGTGCTCACGGTGCCGATCTGCCGGCCCACGCTACGGCTCCAGACCACTTGGCCCAAGACGTTGGTCACGCGCAGGCTCACATCAGCTGCCTTGCTCAACTCAGCTTGGAGATTGAAGAGGCCCGAACTAGGATTGGGGTACACCGACACGCTGCCGTCGACCAGGGTCGTCTCTTCCGAGCCCACCACGGTCACGTTCACCCACTGGCACAGCGAGTTGGAACCACAAGCATTGTAGGCGGTCAAGCAGACGTAGTACAAGCCCGGGAATACATAACCATGCACAGGATTTTGCAAGACCGACGAGTTGCCGTCACCAAATGCCCAGAACCATGAGGTCGGACTGTTGTTGGTGAGGTCGGTATAGCCCACGTTGCCCCCGCCAAATTGGAAGGAGAAGGAGGCCTGTGGCGCGTTGCAGCTGATCACCAGGTTCTGGCAAGAGGTATTCGTGCCGCAGAAGTTGGTCACCGTGAGGCACACTTGGTAGATACCGCTCTGGGTATAGGTGTGTGTCGGGTTTTGGAGATTGGAGGTGAGTCCATCGCCAAATGTCCAATCCCAAGATTGTGCGCCGATCGAGACGTCATTGAAGGTAGCCACCGAGTTGGTCACCGTCGCCACGTACCCAGCGGTAGGCATCGTGCAGGTGATCGTCACCGTCTGGCAGAAGGTGTCGAGGCCACAGTTGTTGCTCACGATCAAGCAAGCCGTGTAGGTGCCCGCAGCAGGATACACGTGCGTGGGATTGGCCACGGTCGTCGACGGGCTGCCGTCGCCAAATGTCCAGGTCCAAGCAACGGTATTGACGGAGGCGCCGTTGGTAAACGTGACCGTACTGTCGTTGTTGCTCACAAACGAGAAGTTCGCAACAGGTGGTACGCAGGAGATGATCACCGGCCTGCAGGCAGTGTCACTACCGCACACGCTCGACGAGATCAGGCACACCGTGAACGTGCCTACGCTGGTATAGGCATGCTGTGGGCTCAAGGCCGTAGAGGTCGTGCCATCTCCAAAGTCCCAGAGGTAAGTCAGCGGACCAGAACCAGTTGTCTGGTTCACAAAGGACGTAGTGTTGGCGTTGGTCGAGAAGTTGAAGTTGGCCGTCGGTGGTGGGCAAGAGACGGTGACGCTCTGGCAGAACGTGTTTGTGCCGCAAGCATTGACGGCTGTCAAGCAGACCTGGTACACACCTGGAGCGGCATACGTGTGCGAGGGGTTGGATTGGATGGAGAGGGGCGAACCATCTCCAAAATTCCAGCTCCAGCTCGTGGGGTTGCCGGAGCTCAAGTCAGTGAAGCCAACCACAAGCTGATTGTTGGAGGCGCTGAAGTTGGCACTCGGTTGTGGGCACAACACCGTCACAGCTTGGCATGCAGTGTCTGGTCCACAGGCATTGGTGGTGATCAAACACACCTGGAATGTGCCGGTGTTGGCATAGGTGTGGGTCGGGTTTTGGAGGTTGGAGGTACCGCCATCGCCAAAGGTCCATGCCCAAGTCGTTGGACCACCGGTGGTCAAGTCTTGGAACGTGTAGGCCAGGTTGATGCTGGTGAAGCTGAAGTTGCTCACTGGCATCGGGCAGTTCAATGGGATATTCTGGCAAATCTGGTTGGATCCGCAAGCATTCGTTACCGTGAGGCATACCTGGTAGGTGCCGCCCTGTGCATACACGTGTGTTGGGTTTTGCAGGCTGGAGACACCGCCATCTCCAAAAGTCCATGCATAAGTCGTCGGGCCGCCTGTGCTGGTGCTCGTGAAATTGGCCGTCAAGCCAGACACGGTGAACGTGTAACTCGCCACCGGGGCAGGACATGTCACCGTGACCGGTGTGCAGGTCGTATTGGAACCACAAGTGTTGGTGGCCGTCAGGCACACGTTGTAGGTGCCTGCTGCGGCATACACGTGCACGGGATTTTGCAATGTGGATGTATTGCCATCGCCAAAGTCCCACAACCATGAGGTCGGGGCATTGCTCGATGCATCGGTGAATGCCACCGACAAGTTGGTCGGGATGCGCGTGAAGCCAGCCACCGGAGAGTTGCAACCCGTGTTCACGGGGAAGCAAATCGTGTCTGCACTACAAGGATTCGTCACGATCAGGCAGACCGTAAACGTGCCGACGGTTGCATAGACGTGCACTGGATTTTGCAGGGTAGACGTGCCACCATCGCCAAAATCCCAAGCCCAAGTCGCAGGGCCATTGAGGGAGAGGTCCGTAAAGTTCACGGTGAGGCCCGCTGTGACCGAGGTCCAGTTGGCTGTCACGGGCTGGCAACCGGCTACGATCACCTGATTACAGATCGTATCCGCTCCACAGGCATTGCTGGCGATCAAGCAGACCTGGAAGGTACCGCTCGTTGCATAGGTGTGCGTAGGATTTTGCAAGGTCGACGTACCGCCATCCCCAAAGGTCCAGGCCCAAGTCGTGGGACCGTTTGTGCTCAAGTCGGCAAAGGACACCAGAAGGCCCGATGGGGCGCTGGCGAAGTTGGCGACCACGGGTGTGCCAGGGTTGATGGTAAACGTATTGGTCATTTGATCGGTGCAGGTGACCGTCCAACCATACATCGTGTCGCTC
>JANMIM010000776.1:0-1309 GCA_031375795.1 Bacteroidota bacterium | reverse complement strand
CCATCCCAACCTGGTTGCCTCGACCATCCCCTACAATGCCGTGGCGACACCGCTCACGATGCGGGCGGCAGATGGAATGCACATCAGCATCCACGAGGCAGCATTGGTCGATTACCCCGAGATGACACTGCGCGTCGACCGCAAGGTCCACAGCTTCCATACCGAGTTGGTCGGCCGCAAAGACAGCATGAAAGCCGACTTGAAGGCCCCATTTTCCACACCCTGGCGCATGATCCAAATTGCGGCTACGGCTGGCAAATTGGCGGAGTCTGGCATGATCCTCAACCTGAACGAACCCAATAAAGTCGGCGATGTGAGCTGGTTCAAGCCGCAGGTGTACATGGGGATCTGGTGGGAAATGCATGTGGGCAAGGCAAGCTGGGACATGGCGAGCGGCAAGCACGGCGCCACGACGGCCAATGCCAAGAAATACATCGATTTTGCCGCTGCGAATGGCATCCACGGCCTGTTGATCGAGGGCTGGAACACGGGTTGGGAGCACTGGATTGGCTTTCCAGATCGTGAGGGAATCTTTGATTTCGTCACGCCCTATCCCGATTATGACCTAGAGGAAGTGGTGCGCTACGGTCGCGCACATGACGTGGAATTGAACATGCACCATGAGACCTCTGCTGCGCCGCGCACCTACGAGTTGCAACTCGACACCGCCTATGCGCTCATGGAGCGATTGGGCATCCATACCGCCAAGACCGGCTATGTCGGGCCGATCATACCCGACGGCGAGCACCATGGCGGGCAATGGATGGTGCGCCATTACCAAAAGACGATCGAGACGGCAGCCAAGCACAAGGTCGCCCTCGACATCCATGAACCCATCAAGGACACTGGCCTGCGCCGCACATGGCCCAATGCGATCGCCCGCGAAGGCATGCGTGGGCAGGAGTTCAATGCATGGAGCTCCGATGGCGGCAACCCGGCCTCCCACCACACCATCATACCGTTCACCTGCGGCTTGGCGGGCCCACTGGACTACACGCCGGGCATCTTCAACATCAAGCTCAAGCCCTTCAAGCCAGACAATCAGGTCAATACGACCCTCGCCCACCAATTGGCGCTCTACATCGTGATCTACAGCCCCGTGCAAATGGCCGCGGACTTGCCTGAAAACTACGCCGGGCAGCCCGGTTTCAAGTTCATCCAAGATGTCGGCACCGACTGGTCTGAGACGCGGTTCCTGCAGGGCGAAATCGGCGATTTTGCAGTGGTCGCCAGAAAGCAACGCGGCACAGGCAATTGGTTTGTGGGCGCCGTGACCGACGAAAATGCCAGGGACATCGAGCTCGACTTG
>JANMIM010000771.1:0-3441 GCA_031375795.1 Bacteroidota bacterium | reverse complement strand
CTGGTCGAGAACGTGCGCCGGGGGTGTCGCGAAGGACTCGATGGCCATGAATCGAGGCCTGCCTCGGATCTTGGACAGTGATGCCGTCTTTGGAATATGCAAAGGTACCATCAAGACCATGATGGCAACTCGGCGGCGGATGGGACAGCCCATGCCCCAATGATTTTCTCCATTGTCTGAAACCATTTCCTGTTTGGATGTGTTGTGAATCCCTAAGTTGAATGAAAGATGGAATTGACATTGCCGCGCATTGAAAAGAGTTTTGGGTACCATGAGTTCATCGCCCATGTGGATGCGCTTCTGTTGCAAGGGCACACGACAGGAGAAAACCATTCCCAGCAATACCTGGACTTCACGACGATCAATCAGCAGCGGTCGCACCGGGTGTACAAGCACTCGGAATTGAATCCTGACCTCGTCGCGGCGGTGACTGCCTTGCAGCGCAAATACCGCTGGATGGTGATCGCCGAGGCTTGGTGCGGCGATGTACCGCAAAACATGCCGCTCATCGCCCGTTTGGCGGAGCTGAACCCCAACATCACGTTTGAGATCATCCTGCGCGATGAGAATGAATCGATCATGGACCACTTCACGACCGGTGGCGGCCGTGCCATCCCCATCCTCGTGGTGATGGACGGCATCACCGATCAGGTGATCACGCGATGGGGCCCGCGCCCTGCGCCCGCCCAGCAAATGGTCATGGACTACAAGGCCCTCACGGAAAAGCCGCCCTACATGGAATTTGTGAAGGAATTGCAGCTCTGGTACGCCCACGACAAGACGCACACGCTGCAAAGCGAGTTGTTGACGCTGGTCCAGGGCTTGGAGGGGTAATCGGCAATCAGCGCATTTTGCTCAGGTGGGCTGCAAATCCACCGATGAAGGCGATGGAGATGCCCATGCCCATTGCAAGCATGACCAATGCCGCCATCTTGGGATCAAAACCGATCGCAGGGTTGATGTAACCGCTGTCCATGTAGTCCATGGTGATCTTGCCACCGATCATGCTCATGATGGCTGAGACGACCTCCAATCCAGTGTAGAGAAAAAAGCCCATGCGACGCATCTTGAGCAAGAAATAGGCTCCGATCGTCTTGCCGATCTGCGTGACATAGAGCGTGGCCGTGATCCAAACCGGCCATTCGACTTGCTCCATCTGTATCTCAGGCATGACCAGGACGAGCAGTTGGTACCCGAAATACAGGCCTGTCCCTAAAAAAGTGAGCACTGCCAAGATCGTCACCAAGACCGGCCGGGGCATTTGATCTGCTGAGTCCACGGGATGGGTATTCATTTTCTTTGCCAAGATAGATGCTTGAAATTAGGGAATCTTGGCCAATCCCGCAGAAAATTGAGGATCATTTTTTGGAAATCCCGCTGCTTGCGTTACAATCCATGCCTGCAAATCCTTGGCACCCTCCACCTGACAGACTGAAAACCAATGGATTCCGCATCAGCCCCATGGTACTTTTGCCGTAACTCAACAAATTCACAAAACGAGAGGTGCATTCGTCTTAATGGAAAGGACAGTCAGTTTTCTGTCTGAAATGTGAGCATGCGTGATATAGATCGTATTCCAGAAATCGCAGCATTTTTTTCTTGGGCAACACCAGTCAACAGAGGAGTGCCCTGCCAAGGCTCTGGTATTGGCCGTTGGTAGTGGCCACGCATGGCTTACCATTTTGGAAGGAGTGCCGTCGTTCCCGCAATGCGGGGGCGGCGGCCATTCCAGATCAGAATTGGCTACGCCGAACTTACGTTTCTCAGAATTTGCAGAATCGTGCTTTGGGTTGAATGCTTGGGGCTGCATTGAGTATGCTGCCATAATTCACCGCACGGTGTGATTCTGAAAATTCTGCTTTGGGCTGAATGCTTGGGTCTGTATTGAGTATGCTGTCAGAATTCAACCTGCGGTGTGATTCTGAAAATTCTGTAAATTCTGCTTATTTTTGGGATATGATGCGACTGTATGGCCGGGGGCTGATGTGCTTGTTTTGGTTTGGGTTGCCGGCTTGGGGCTGCGCGCAGTATGCCTTGGAGGAGTTGGGGGTGGAATTGGGGCCCGGGATTGGGTTGTTGCAGGGATCGGGGGCGAATGCCATGGGCCCAGGTGGCAACGCGAATGCTTTTTTCTCGCACTACGCCTGCGGCAAAGCCTACGGCTTTCACCTCACTGCCGGCGCGGCCGCGATGTTTCCCGGGACTGCCGACGGCAGTGGGCTCATCGACGTTGCCGATGCGGGTGCGACACGCTTGCAGTTTGTGGGATTGGATTTTGGCGTACTCGGCAAGATCAGGCTGCATGAGTACCACCGCCCCCGTGAGTGGGCCGTGTTTCTCGGCCCCAAGTTGCAAGTGCCGCTCATGGCGCGTAGCGCATCCGATGCCGGCGCCAAACCGTTGACGCAAAGCGTGCAGTCCGTGAACCGCCTCTGGACGGGCGTGCAACTGAGCGTGCAGTTCAGGCGCGCTGCGAGCAAGAAAAAATCATGGTTCATTCACCCAGGCGCTGAATATTATTTCCTCCCCGCCTTCAACTCCCTTGCCGCCAAGGGTGGGGTGAAGCCTTTGTACCTCTTCCTCAATTTCGGATTTGCCTTCTGGGACTTGCGGGGATAGCGCGGCTTGCAGTTGGTTTTGGGCTTTTTGTGGCATGGGCAAGCCACGCCCTGAGCTTGGTATGGTATGGGCAGGGCATGCCCATACTGCAAACACTTTACAGCCAACTACATAGATGCTTTGAATTCAACCCATCCCTGAATCATTTCCCAACAAATCAGACACATTCACCGCCACCTCAATGCTCCACTAGGTAACGCTGCATCACCGCCAACACAAGGTTGTCTGTTTCCTTGAGGCTCTGGGTTTTCATGAAGGCTTTGATTTCCTCGGTCTCGGTCAATTCGACGAGTGCTTGCACGGCAAAGAATCGCATCCATCGCTCGGGACTGTTTGCGGTGAGGTCCATGAGCACCTCGGTGCCTTGGCGCTTGTCGTCGGGGTTGCGCAGGTCCAGCCATTCTCCAAAACTGCGCAGGAGACCGATCTTGATAGAGAGCGTTCCAGCAGGGTTCTGGAGTTGCTGCAGGGTGTAAGTGAGGGCCTGACTGCTGTTGCTTTGGCGCAAGATGGACGCGATGGCACCCACGAGGTGGTTTTCGCTGCGCTGTGTGAGGCGCTCGGCGAGCGCTTTTCCACCCGATGAATCGAGCAAATAATAATGGTCCAGGGACTCCTTGCTCACGGTATAGCTGCTGTCCATGACCCCCGCTTGCAGCCGGGCCGCGACACGCTGTTGCAGTGCCGCCTGGTCTGGCGCCGCCAAGTAGGCAATGTGCTGCCCGAGGTAGCGCACTGCGGCGGGGCGCCCCGCCGCGACCGGATCGACCAAGAGCTTTAACGCAGCTTGGACCACGGGGGGCACATCCTAGGTTTGATCAT
>JANMIM010001293.1:0-4326 GCA_031375795.1 Bacteroidota bacterium | reverse complement strand
TTTTCACTTCCTCACTTTTCTTGGCAATTTCGGAGGGGCGATTGGAATTGACGCTATTGGTTGTTATCTTCAATGCTGTAAACTGGTCTCTATGAAACTGCTGAGGTTCGCCATTTTGTTTTTGATTGCCGTGGGGGGGTTGGCTTCGGGAATGTTTGCGCAGTTGAAGTTGTATGAAAGCACCTTCAATGGCGGGGTGGTCACGGGCGGTTATTCGGTCGGGGCGACGTTTCCCTCGGGTTCGGGCAGCTTCAATGTGAGCATTCCGGCAGGCAGCACGATCCGCAGGGCATACTTGCTGGCTGGCCGCTGTGGCGCTGCCCCCTATGTGACCGTGACGATCAACGGGACGCCATTCACATTCAGCAACGCCAACATTGCGACCACGGGTTTCAACACGATCTATGGCGGCAACTCCGCAGTGCATGCCATCGATGTCACGGCCTCCATCAGCCCCGCCACGACCGCCTACACGATCGTGACGCCTGCCCAAAACACGGTGAGCGACAAGTTCCCCGAATTCTACCTCTACATCGCGTATGACAACGCCGGCATGCCGGGTGTGAGCTCGGCCATCTACCTGAATACCAACAACATGGATGTTTCGACGATGAACTGGAACCTGAGCACGACGACGGCAGTGAACAATGGCTCTCCCGTGGGCCTCGCCGTCTTTGGCGGCTATGCCACCTCGGGTGGCGACTGCGAGCAGGTCACCGCCAATGGCACATTGCGGGGTTCTTATGGTGGGCAGGATTTTAATGCGACCTCCATCTGGGGCTGCATGGCAGGCTTCAGGTATTCCAACAACCTTCTGACCGGTTACAACGACGACAATGCCAATCAAGCCATGAGCGGCACCGATGCATTGAGCAATATCCAAGCCGTGTTGCCTGGGACCACCAATTCCATCCCCGTGGTCTACAACCACTGTGGCGGCGGCGGCGACAACCATGTATGGGCGACCTTGCTTACGTGGTCGGGTGTGATTCTCGACGGCAAATTGATTGATTTCCAAGCCGAACCGCTGCAAAACGAGGTGCAGTTGCGCTGGGAAACGAGCGAAGAGCAGACCATGAGCGGCTTTGAATTGCAGCGCAGCCTCGACGGACAGGTTTTTGAGACGATCGGCGCTGTTGCACCCTTGGGAGACGGCGAGGGTCATGCCTACCTGTGGCCCGATGCCCACCCGCGCTTGGGAAGCAATTGGTACCGCCTGCGGGTCCTGGACAGCGATGGCATTGCGAGTTTCTCAGAGGTGCGCGAAGTGAAATTTGAGGGCAAACATGCCTTGGCTTCCGGCCTCAGCCCCAATCCCCTCCCCCACGGCAACTTGCTGCAATTGCAGTTGCTGCACGCAGAGGCCGTGGATTGGACGGTGTACAGCCTGGGCGACAGCCGTGAGTTGCTGCATGGACGCCTCAATGGCCTCGCGCAGGCCGCCTTGCCCACCGAGGCGTTGGCTCCGGGCGCATACGGACTGAAGTTGGTCGCCGGCGCAAGGGTGCAGGTGCTCAAGTTTGTGGTGGAATAATTGCCCTCTGAGGATCGCGTGAAATGCTTGTTGGCTCCTCATTTGCCCGTCGATTCTTGGTGACCCCGATGTAGTTCCGACGATGGCATTTACAATTCCCCAGATCGGTTTGCCATTGGACCTGGACTTTCTAATTTTGTACAACCGGAAGTGAAATGGTTGGCGCACATGCCTACGGTTTTCTCTCCACGGTCGATTAGATTTCATTACCCAAAAATTGTAAAGCATTATGGCACAAAAAGATGCATTCCTGAGAGACTTGGAATTGGAAGGCGCAAAAACCCGCAAGATGCTGGAGCGCGTACCCGCCGACAATTGGGACTACAAGCCCCACGAGAAATCGATGGCCTTGGGTGCCCTCGCGCAGCACGTGGCCAACCTGCCGATCTGGGCTTCGTACACTTTGACCCAAGACGAGCTGGATTTTGCCAAGCCGATGGACCGTCCCGCACCCGTGGAAACCGTCGAAGCCTTGCTCGCCCGCTGCGACGAGCAGCTTGCGAAGGCCAAGGAGGTGATCGCGGCCACGACCGACGAGGTGCTCGACAGTGCGTGGACGATGCGCGCCGGGGAGCAGATCTATTTCACGCGCCCGAAAAATGAGATTTTGAGGGAGTTTGTGTTCAGCCATATCGTTCACCACCGAGCACAGCTGGGCATGTATTTGCGGCTGTTGGGCATTCCGGTGCCGGGGATGTATGGACCTACTGCGGATGAGCGGTGAGGAAAGTGAAAAGTGAATAGTGAAAAGTGAAAAGTGAAAAGTGAAAAGTTTGTTGGGCTCTGCGGACCGGCGCCTGTCGCGCCGCGTCCCGCACCAAAGGTCGGGGATCATAGATCGGGGCGTTCTTTGCGGTTTTTTTTTGGGGTGGGAGGATGAAGGATACAGGATGAAGGAAAATCGGAACGATTGTGATGAGGGCTTGGGTTTGGGGCCGAATGCGGGGATGAGCCGCAATATTTCAGGTTTTCATTGACGATTAATAATAAAAATGGCGGCACCCGCATTTTGCTTGTGCCACCATTTTCATTTTCCTTATTGATCATATTATGGCCTGCGGAGGCATCATATTATGGTCGGAGGGATTGGCCAAAATTTGCCTTAGGATTGCGTTAGCGAATGCCTAGGACATCGATCCCCTCACCCCCCCAGACCCGCCAAGGTTTCCCGTAGCAACCGCAGGGTGGCTTCGCCGTCGGCTTTTTTCTTTTGCTCTGCCTCCACCACGTCGGGCTTGGCATTGGCCATGAACTTCTCGTTGCCGAGTTTTTTCTCGATGCTCGACAGGAAACCTTCGGTGTAGGCGATGTCCTTGATCAACTTGGCTTTTTCGGCCTCGATGTCGATGTTGCCCTCGAGTGGAATGTAGAATTCGCTCGTCATCACGCGAAGGCTGCCGCTGCCTGCCGGCCCCTTGTCCACAAATTGCAGGCTGCGCAAGTTCAGGAACCGCTCCAGGACAGTACGGTTGGCGGTGAAGATGTCGGGCGCCTGGGTGTTGATGTACAGATCGATCTGGTCCTTGCCGGGGATGCCTTTTTCCTGACGGAATGCGCGGATCGCCGTCACCGTTTTTTGCACGAGTTCAAAGGCCGACAGGGCCTCAAAGTCGTCGCCGACCACGATGGGCTCGGGGATCTGCGTCATCATGATGCTCTCGCCCTGGGCACGCTCACGCAAGCCCTGCCACAAGTCCTCCGTGACAAATGGGATGAACGGATGTGCCAGCTGCATGAGCGATTCAAAGATGCCGATCACCTGCTCGTAGGCTTCGCCACTGATGGCGAGGTCGCGTCCCGGCTTCATCATTTCCAAGAACCAGGAGCAAAACTCATCCCAGATGGCGCGGTAGACGGTCATCAGCGCATCCGAAATGCGGAATTTCTCAAAGTGGTCGGCCAACTCGGCGGCCGTGGCACTGACGCGGCGCTTCATCCAATTGATGGCAAGCTTGTCGAGCGGGGTCATGGGCAAATTGGCATCCACCGTCCAGCCATGCACCAAATTGGAGGCATTGAAGATCTTGTTGCTGAAATTGCGGCCCTGCTCACAGAGCTTGCTTTCCAAGGGATCCTTGGTGAGGTCCAGCGGGGTGTCAAAGGTCAAGTCCCCCCCCGCAGGCGAGCTCGACAGCACGCCAAAGCGCACGCCATCAGCCCCGTACATCGCCATGAGTTCCAGCGGGTCAGGCGAGTTGCCGAGCTGCTTGCTCATCTTGCGACCGAGCTTGTCACGGATCAATCCCGTGAGGTACACGTTCTTGAAGGGCTCGCGGCCCTCGTATTCATAACCGGCGATCACCATACGCGCCACCCAGAAAAAGAGGATGTCGGGCCCGGTCACGAGGTCATTGGTCGGGTAATAATATTTGGCCTCGGCGTTGCCCGGGTCGGTGAGGCTGCTGAATACCTGGAATGGCCAGAGCCAAGAGCTGAACCAAGTGTCCAACACGTCTTCGTCGCGTTTGAGGTCCTCCAGCTTGAGCCAGCTCGCCTGCACCGCTTCCCATTCTTCCAAGCTGATGTTGCCACGGTCGAATGCAAGTGAATAACCAGAGAGGTCAGGCGCATTTTCGTTGAGTTTGGCCAGGGCCTCCTCGGGGGTGCGTGCCACCGCATAGCGGCCATCGGGTGCAAAATAGGCCGGTATCTGCTGCCCCCACCACAGTTGGCGGGAGATGCACCAGTCCTTTACATTCTCCATCCAGTGGCGGTAGGTGCTTTTGAACTTGGCGGGGATCAGGTTCACCGTGTCGTTCATCACCGCCTCGAGGGCCGGCTTTGAAATCTCT
>JANMIM010000764.1:0-2536 GCA_031375795.1 Bacteroidota bacterium | reverse complement strand
CAACTCACGGCCCTGCAGGTCGACGAGTCGCAGTATCATTTCACCTTCCAAGCCTACCCGCACCGTGATCTTGCCATTGTTGGGATTGGGGAAAATCTCCCATTGGGTGGGTGCCGGGGCCGGATGATCGATGGCCACGAGGCCGTTGCCACTGTAAAATCCGATTCCGCCGCGCACGTTGCCTACGAGCCAATCCCACTCCCCATCGCCATTGAGGTCGCTGCCGCAGATCGCGGTGCGCAGGCCTTCCTGGATCTCGCCAAAATTGGCTTGGTCCAGGGTGAAGGCTCCTGCAAGCTGGCCTTCAAAGTCCTTGTAGTAGGCCAGGTTGCCGTCTTCGGAGCCTACGATCAAGTCATATCGGCCGTTGGAGGGGTTGGTGAAGATGAATGGCACGCTGAATCCGGTGCAACACAGCGGCTGCACGTCGATGTCACCCCAAGTCGCGTCGTCTGGGGCGCTGGGAAATGCGGCCACCGATGCGGTGCCCGTGTTGCGGTAATAGTTGAGCGTGCCACCCAATTCACCCACCACCAAGTCCATCTTGCCGTCGCGGTCGATGTCTGCAATCGACGGGGCAGACGACTGCCCGACATCGATGCCCATGTAGTTCTGGATGGCCGATGGAAATGTGGCGGGCTGCCCGGCAGCGGCTGTGTTTTGAAAATAGTGCAGCTTGCCGTCGGTGTCACCGATGATCATGTCTTGGTCACCGTCGGCATCCATGTCGCCAAAAGCGGGGACGATGCCGCTCGGGGAGGGGGTGATGAGCGTCGGAATGCTGGAATAGTTGCGGCTCACCAGGCTGAATTCGGGATCGGTCGCCGTGCCGATGTTCTCATACAGGGTCAGGGTCGAATTCACATTGGTGGCGGTGATCTTGCGGTTGTAGTGGCCGATCACGATGTCCAATAGGCCGTCGGAGTTGTAGTCAAACAAGGCAGGGTAGGCACACATGCCGACGTCGATCATCTCCTCGATGAGGAAGTCTTTTTTCTCACGCGTAAGCAAGACGCCGTTGCCGGGGGAGATGTTTTGGTAGTACCAGCTGTTGTCATAGTTCACGCTCACATTGGTGCCATTGGGGGCGGCGAGCATGTCGTCCTTGCCATCGTTGTTCACGTCGACAAAGAATGCCGATACAAAAATATTGAGGTCGACCGAGGCATCGTAGGAGGGGAATGTGATGTCGATCGAATCGACATTTGCGGCTGCCCCTGTGCCATTGTTGTGGGTGTAGGTGAGGCCATCGTAGAGCAAGTCGCCGATCACGAGCTCCAGGTCGCCGTCGGGCTCCTCGTCAAAGGCGGCAATGCTACTGCCGGCGTGTACATTGGGCTTGCTCGGGGCGGGATTGCCGGGCGAAGTGCGGCAGGAAATCCCCAAGGTCAGTGCTTGATTCAGCCCACTCTCTTGGAAATGCCCCCAACAACGGTCGGCAACGACCATTTGCAGGCCGGCGCAGCTTCCGGTATTCTCCTTGACCATGTTTTTATGCCACTCGACGGTGGTGCCGCCGGGATTGAAGGCCAGCAGGTCCAAGTCGCCGTCCATGTCCACGTCCTCAAGGGCAGGCAAGTCACCTTGGACCAGATAAATCAGCGCGGGGCCGGCACCATAGTCCGTAAACAAGGTGTCCCTGTACAGTTGAAAGCTCAAGTTGCCCGGTGTGGAGGTGTTGCGGTAAACCTTGATCCCGTCGTTGGTGCCAAAGAACACATCGTTGAGCCCATCGCAATCCATGTCGGCGAGCAGCGCGAAATCTTTGATGCCCGCGGGAAACGCACTTTGGTACTGCGGGGCAAAGTCATAGTCGATTTGATTGGCTGCGCCACGATTCAGGAAGGTAAGGACTTGGCGTGCCGCGCGGTCGAATACAAAAAGGTCCTTGATGCCGTCTCCATCCAAGTCGATGGGTGAGAATTGCGGGATGTTGAATCCTCCGACCCCCGGATTGCGGAGCAGCGCTCCGTTTTCATGCACCTTGATCGTCGCCGTGCGGGAGATCACTTGTGCCTGAATGGCTTGAACACAAAGAATGGCAAGGGAGAGTAAAACAACGGTGCGCTTCATAAATCATCCAATTTTTCGTCCTAAAATTAACGATTTCAGCGTGGTTTAGGAAACTCAAATTCCCGAAAACACCGATTTGTTATTCAAGAAGACAATCCATGAAAAAACAAGAGCCGACCCTAGGGCCGGCTCTTGAATATCTTTTTGGGATCAGGGGTCAGTTGGGCTTGATGTAGATCAAGCACCGCCCGACACTTACGTTAAACGTCTGATCGTTGGCATAAATCTCGATGTTGTAGTTGCCAGGCACGGTACCTGCAGGGATGTTCACCATCGTGTCGATGAGCAAAGGTGCTTGGTACACGGTGTCCCAGCGAAGTTCGCTGCCCACCAAGAGGTTCTTGGTGAGGTTGTCACGCACCCTCAAATAGGCGTCCCTGATCACGTCGGCGCCATCGTTGGCGCTAGCCTTGATGTGGATCGGGTTGCCGATGGTGAACGTATCGACGTTGAGTGTGTCGGG
>JANMIM010000735.1:0-2211 GCA_031375795.1 Bacteroidota bacterium | reverse complement strand
GCACGCCCGTTTCCAAAAGCGCATCCATACCGTGAACCATGCCGGCAACTTCGCCTTGGCACAGGAAGTCAGGGCCGTCATCGATGAATTTCCCGACCGGTTTTTGGTCGGCGAAGTGTTTGGCGAGCATCCCACGATCCGCAAATTTTTGGGCGAAAAACAGGATGGATTGAACCTGATTTTCCTCTTTGACATGCTGTTTTTCAAATACGAGGCCGATTTTTTCAGGGCGAGGCTTGCGGCTTACGACGCATATTATGCTGCGCCGGCGGTACCGACATTTGTGATGGGCAACCATGACAACAAGCGCGGCATCGGCCGGATCGATGGCGACTTGGAAAAGGCCAGCCTTTTGGCTGTGATGCAGATGACCACACGCGGAGTCCCTGTCGTATATTATGGTGAGGAAATCGGCATGCTCGATGCCGAAATTCCCAAATCAGATGCCTTGGATCCGCTCTCCCACATGTATGCTGGCGTGCCCACATGGCTGCGCAAGCGCCTGCCCGTGCCCCTGAACCGTGACGTCTGCCGCACGCCGATGCAGTGGGAGGACGCAACAGGGGCAGGCTTTTGCGGCCCCGAGGTGCAGCCATGGCTCCCCATTTCCAGCGAACTCGCGCATCGCAATGTGGCTGCACAAAAAGCCTATGGCTCCTCCTTGCTTTACACCTACCGAGACATGCTCGCCTTGCGGCGCGCCCATCCCGTATTGGTACACGGCGACCTACGCCTCATTCCCAAGCAGAAATTGCCCAAAAACGTGCTCGGCTACACGCGCGAAGACAGCCTGAACCGCATCACAATTTTGCTCAATTTCAACGAACAGTCTGCCGCAATATCCGCCGATCTCCTGCAGGGGAGTAATATTTATTCGATTCCGAATTCGCCCTATGCATCACAAATGCAGGGCAATTGCGCGTGCATTTTCCTTTCGGAAAAATAATGATTGATAATCGGGATGATTTCCAGCAAATAACCATTCTGTCATGTCGACCGAATCGAAGATGTAGCGGAGACATCTAGCGCCAATTGATACACCTTGCGCTGACACGTTTCGCTGACCCATCACGCTGACACGTTTCGCTGACCCATAGCGCGCAAGATTTCTCCGCTGCGTGGTCGGGTCGCTTCGCTCCCTCGACCACTCCGGTCGAAATGACAATCGATTTTTCCTACTCCAAGCAAATATTACGATTAATATCAAAAGTAAAAGCCGTACAGGCAGCACTACCGCTGCCCATACGGCCCTGAGTTCTCCAAATGCGGGCAATCGCGCTGCCCAATTACCCGATCAATTTTCCACCGACTTACTCCAGCACGAGCTTGCGGCTGCTGCTGCCCAATCGCAAGATGTAAATCCCCGCAGGTTTGCCGCGCAGATCCACTTGGACCGTGCCGCGTGCATTGGATTCGACTTCGAGCACCTTATGGCCTTGCAGATTGTGGACCTCCAATTTGCCCTTAAAATTGCTGCGGACAGAGATCTCGAAAAGACCGTTGGAGGGATTGGGTGAGACGCTGAGCGCTGCCTCGGTCGGCATGGGATCTTCAGCTGCAAGGGTAATGCCGCAGGCCGAAGTCGTGCCATGCACCCGCGCATCGGCCAGGCAATTCAGGTAACATTCCAAGTTGGTGTAGCCCGCCACGCCCGTGATGCCGATGGACAGGTTGGTGCCGTTGTGGTCGGCCACGTTGGGATTTGAGCCTTGGGCAGTTTCCCAGTAGTCGGGCATGCCATCTTGGTCTCCATCGGGCAGCACACCTGCCGTGGAGTTGGGGATGGTGAAGGGGTCGTCGGCACCGGGGATGCTGTCGTGCAGCGGGAGAAACGTGCCATTGGCGACGTAGCCGATGAGGCGCAGGTCTTGGGCGTCGCGGGGGAATGCACCGACCTCGTCCACCATGTATTGGCGCACTTGGTTGGTGGGTGTGTAGGAAATGCTGGGGTAGGGGTGGCGGATGGCGCGGTGCGTCGCCACGCCGCCGTTGAGGTTGGGGCCGGTGGTGCAAAAGTCGTTGCAGCAACTGAAGAGCTCGTAGTCATGCCAGGTGGGGTAGACATTCATGTCGTTGCCATTCACATAAAACTCATTGCCAGTGTACTGCAGGAAGCGGTCCAGGAATAGGCCATTGCAATAGGCTGGGTCGGCCAGGCCATAATTGTTGACCATGTTCAGGTGGGTGAAATAGGTTTCGGCGCCCGTGCCG
>JANMIM010000730.1:0-5540 GCA_031375795.1 Bacteroidota bacterium | reverse complement strand
GGCAAGATGCTCGTGGGCGGAAAAGCCCAGACCAAGATGTCGCTTGTACGATTTTTGGGGGATCCACCGGTGGCAGTGGAGCCCGTGCTGCCTTCCACTCCTTCGTTTTCCCTGTATCCCAATCCCGTCAACCGCGCTTCGATCTCCAATATTGCGGTGATTTTCGAACAGTCTGTGGATGGGGTCGTCACTTTCGAATTGCTGGACTTGCAAGGGCGGGTTTGGCAGCACGAACTGGTAGAAAGCAAAGCTGGCAGATCTACGCACAGCCTACGCTTGCCTGCCGAAGTTGGGTCGGGTCTCTATTTTTTTCGAATGTCGGCGAATGGTGAGCAGACGGTGCAGAAACTGGTGTTGTATTGATCAGAATTTGATCAGAATTTGATCAGAATTTACAGAATTTTCAGAATCACAGCGCGGGTTGAATTCTCAGTGTGCGTTTTCTGGATCAGAATTTACAGAAACGTGAGTTCGGCGCAGCCAATTAGCAGAATTTTCAGAATTGAAAATCGGCGCAGCCAATCACACGTCGGGTTGAATTCTCAGTGTGCCTTTTCCGAGGCCTCTGGCCGATGGACAAACGAACATTTGCCTCCGGCATGCGAGACCATTTGAGCCCAAGCCATTAGGAATGCGCAAACTGGGACTCTGAGACGATGATCAAAAATGCAATGGAGATTCATTTGCGCGTACATTTCCGAAATCCTGTTGTGAAGATTTGGCAATGAGCGTCGATCAACTGAACTATCGACCCGCGCCGAAGCTAATACTCACTGCACCAACAACCTTACCGTCCGCCGCAAGCCACCCTGCATTGTCTCCACCAGATAAGTCCCCGCCGCAAAGTCGCGCAGGTCCAATTCCAACCGCTCGCTCAAGTCCATATCAAGGCACTGGACCAACAAGCGTCCCCTGAGATCACAGATGCGCAAATCACAATGCGTCAAATCAGAGCCCAGAAGCTGCACGAAGGTAGTGCCGCGCGCCGGATTGGGGAAGACCAGCAAATGCAAGTCGCTCATTGGCACGGAAATTCCGGTGATCATGCTCGTATCACTCAGCCCCACACACCCATTCCCATCCGTCACCGACAGCGCATAAGTCCCCGTCTGCGTGATCAAATACGTGTTCCCATTCGCCCCCGATATTGCGCCGCCATTGAAGAGCCATTGGTAGCTGCTCCACGTCTGTGTCGCGCTCAGCAGATTGCCCGCTTGCGAAAAACTCGGCTGCGGCAGTGGCCATGCCGCGACCGCAATATTGTTCGTCGCCGAGCACCCCGCAATATCGGTCACTGTCACGCTGTAATTGCCTGCGGCGAGTCCACTCAGGTCCTCGGAGACGGCGCCATTGCTCCAGGCAAACGTGTAGCCTGCGCAATCATTGCCGCCGGTCACTGTGAGATCGATGCTGCCGCTGCTGTCGCCCGTGCAGGAGGGCGTCGCCGTGGCCGTCGCCGCCAAGGCCGCGGGCGCCGTAAGCGTCACCGTCTGCACCGCCGTGCCGCCTGCGCCGTCGGTGACCGTCACACTGTACGTGCCCGCGCCGAGCCCCGTCGCCGTGGCGGATGCCTGCCCATTGCTCCACACGTAGCTGTAAGTCGGGCAGCCGCCGCTGCCCGACGCCATCGCCGTGCCGTCGGCTGCGCCTGCGCAGCTGATGTTGTAGCCGCATTGCGCGGTGGCGGGTACTGCGCTCAGGGTCAGGAGTGGCGCGACCACGGTCACGGTTGCGTTGCATGTGCCCGTATTGCCGCTCCCGTCCGTGACGGTAAGCGTGACCGTGTTGGCACCTGCATTGGCACAGGTGAAGGCGGTTTGGCTCAAAGTCGTGCTGGCAACCGTGCAGTTGTCGGTGCTGCCGTTGTTTACGGCTATGGCGTTGGTGCTGCCATTGCCGTTGGGGTCGAGTTGGACCGTGACGGATTGACAAATTGCGGTGGGCGGCGTGTTGTCGGTCACGATGACGATGAAGGAACAGGTCGCGGAATTTCCGGAGGCATCCGTCACGCGGAAAACATTGACGGTGATCCCGACGGGGAATGTTGCATTGGAGCTCAAGCCTGCGGTGCGAATGGTGGTCGGTGCAGCACAATTGTCCGTGCCGACCGGGGGGGTATAACTCACGACCGCACTGCAGGCTCCCAAACCATTGTTTACGCCGATATTCGCAGGGCACGTGATCGTAGGCAATATCGGGTCGATGACGACGACCGATCCTGAACAAGTCGCGGTATTCCCTGCACCATCGGTGACCGTGAGCACCACGGCATTGTTCCCCAAATTGCTGCAATTGAAATTGGAATTGGACAAGGACAGCTGGAGTGCGGGGCCTGCGGTACAGTTGTCGGTGGATGCGTTGTTGACCACAGCGGCTGTAGTGGTCCCCATGCCGAGCCCATTGAGGTTCACCGTCACCGTCTGGCAAAGCGCTGTCGGTGGGGTGATATCCCCGATGGTGACGGTCACTACATTGGAGGTATCGACCGAGGCATTGGTGCCACACGTCACACGCAACCTAAGATCAGTGGAAACCAGGATTGTACCGCTCGTGTATGTCGCAGGATTGACCCCGCCTGTATTGGTCCAGTTGTTGGTGCCTGCCGGAGCGGATTGCCAATTGTAGGTGGTGCCGTTGCCGATCGAGTAGCCGGTCGCAGTTAACGTGACTGCGCCCGCCGTACAAATCGTTACCGAAGACGCTACGGTTCCGCCTTCAGCAAGGGTGCAATTTTGGTTCATTTCATCGGCGCCCATATCCGTTGTCGTCAGGCTTCGCGTTTCGCAATCGATGTCATTGGTGACTGTGGGGAGTGCTTGGCCGAGGTTGTTGAGCCCGGTGTTGAGCGCGAAGGGAAGATGGAGATCGGTATTGGAAGCAAAGACAGGCAAAATATTGACCGAATTGGCATCGCCGCCTGTAATGGTCTGCCAATTTGCCAAGGTGGTAACCGGAACCACCGTCGTGGTGAGCCATGTCGCGCCGATGTGGTAGTTACCCGGACTTAAGCCGCCACTGTAGAGGTCATTGTAGTCGCTCGTACCAGGCGTGTAGGGGCCATTGCAACCATAACCGATGCAGACGGAACGCAAGGATGAGCCTGGAGGGCAGGATTGGGAGTTGTAGAAAATGTTGTTGCGCACATGGATGTTGGTCGCACAAGCGGCACCTGTCATCATCAAGCAGGCCGAAACCGTAATGTTGGTTTGCACCGCGGGGACATTACCGTGCAACCAAACGGAATTGTGGTGGACATTCACTGTGCCCGTGCCCCCGCCGAGCGAGATGCCTGCTGTATAATGGTTGGGGGTAGGGCTTCCAATGATACCGTCTATGACATTGTTCGCGATCAGGGTCGTTCCTGAGACGGTATTTCCCAGGCCAATGCCCACCGTGGAAAATGAATAGATCCCCGCAATCGCGCTCACCTTATTGTGCGTAATGCTGGCGTTGCTGTTGCAGTCCGCCGTTCCAGTCAAGGGAAACTGAAATCCATTCACCAAAGGATAGCCAATATTGATCCCACATACATCCAACCCGCTCGAGGAATTCAAATTGGCGACTTGGTTGCCGGAGACGCTGAAGTTATTCGTAAACATGACGTTGATGCCATAGATTGCAATTGTGTTGGGGGTGGTTACATTCACGAGGTTTTGGTTGATGGTCAATCCCTGATTCTTATTCGTTGCCAGAAATCCCGAAGCATAGATGCCACGCAGAAAAGACCGAATGTCATTGTTGATGAACGCGATGTTGTTGTTGCCATTCCCCCTGGAGACGCTTGAAACCCCGTCACCGCCGGTTCCGAGACCCACATCGCCGTAAACCGACGATGCCCCTTTTACAATCACGGTATTCTTCACCGTGCAATTGGTGACCGGATCGCCCCCTGTAGTCGTACCCAGCCACACGCCACCCAAAGGATTGTTCACAAAGTTGTTGGTGATCGTCAAATCCCGGGTAGCCACGCTCAGGGGACAGATCGCATTGACCGTATTGCCGACGCTTCCATCGAGGGTGACATAATCTGCACCCGACATTCGAATCATGCAGATCGAATCACTGCCTTGGATCGTGGTACCCGCAAGTGTGGGTTTGATGGTGAGCGTATTGATCGCAGAGGACATAACATTTGCCCGGATCGTAATGGGGAACGTCTCGGAGGGGTAATTGTTGTCGATCAGGCTGAACAGGACGGGGCCGCCCAGACAGGCATTGTTGTAGGCATAAACCGCAGCCGTCAATGTGGTGAAGTTCCCGCCAACGCCGACGGTGTACGTGCCGTTCAGATTGGTGAAGATGCTGTACACATTGGGCGTATAGGGTGGCGTGGTGACGCTGTTCACATTCGCAGCGACCAACCCGACCTGGGGCATCGAACTGATATTGGGGAGCGTTGCTATGTCTTGGGCAACAACGTAATAGGAAATGACATCGTAGGAGGTAATACCCCCCATCGCTGCGGACGAGATCGAAAAGGTCCAAGTTCCATTTGTCGCTAACCCTGAACTGAGGACACCTTGGGTTGAAAACCATACTCCAGCATTTTTCCGGAAATAGATGCGCGGCTGCAGGAGGCCACTGATCGGTACGCCCGAAAAGTCTGTGATGGTGGCTGTCACGGTACGGTCGTTGGTATTGCAAACCATTCCCAGCGGCGTATAGCTGATTGACGGGGGAAAGATGTCGAGGAAAACAAAATTTCCCGCGTCCGCGCCGACATCGGTCGGCGACAAACCGCCTCTGCTTTGTCCGTCGCAATCGTCTGTGATTGCCGGGATCAAGAGGCCGCTGCCTTCGATCGGAGTGGGTGCTGCCGAAATGTGAAGATCACCCGTCGCGGAATTCCCGGTCGGATTGATGAACATCGGGTCCGAGGAAAACGAATTCAGGTCTTGCCCGGTTGCCTGCTGCCAATCGGTGAGCGTGGTACGTGGAATGAAATTAAAATTTCCGATCGCGCCGCCATTTCCTGTCGCGAAAAGGTCATTGTAGTTGGAGGTGAGTCCAGTTGGATTCGGGGTGGTCCCTCCATGCCAAATAGCGAAATGATTTCCTGTCCCGGTGCTATTGCTCCGCGCGTTGTAGAAAATATTGTTTACATAGTTGCGGGTGCCGCTCATGATGGAGCTCGCCATGGCATAAGAATTGGAGATCCCGGTGACGCCGGTACCGCCGATGTACACGCTGTTGTGGTAAAATTGATTGGGCCCAAGGTTGAATTCAGCGAAACCGTAAATGGGCGTCCCGTTGGAAATGGAGGCGCCTGCACCGTCATATCCCAACCGAATCAAATTGTTGGAGTAGGTGGTATTGCCGGTGATGGCCCAGATTCCGACGAGGTTCGCAAATGGACTTTGGCCGACCAAGGTATGCACCGAGTTTTTTGCGACGCTATTGGCCCCAGAATTCCCTGCAAATGCAATTCCAACAACGTAGCGCGTCCCTGAAGGGTTCGTATTTTGCAGGTCTGAGATTGTATTTCCGGTGACATTCCCGGTGGAACTGGCATCGTTGAATACAATCCCTCCCACCGAGGG
>JANMIM010000139.1:0-5629 GCA_031375795.1 Bacteroidota bacterium | reverse complement strand
GGCGATGGAGGCGGCACGCTTGCTGTAGCGCCCCCCAAATGAGGTCAGGTTCACCTGGATTTTGATTCCCCTGCCACACAGCTCCTGCACTTCGGCCACGGCATCCCCATTCCAGAGGTATTGGTAGCGCTCGGGGTGAGCGAGCACGGGCGTGTAGCCCTTGGTCATGAGCTCAAAGATCACATCGTTGAGCACCATGGGTTGGGCGACGTAGCTGGTTTCAAACAGGAGGTATTTTTTGTCGCCTCCAAATGTGAGCAATTCGCGTGTGCCCAGGGTCTGTGCAAACACCTCGTCGAGGTAGTATTCGGCCGCCGCCTCGATTTCAATCGCCAAACCTGCCTTGGCGATGGCCTCCCGCAGCGATTGCAGGCCCTCGCGAATCCCGTCGGGGGTGTTGCGGTAGGCATCTGACATGATGTGGGGCGTGGTGATGAGCTTGCGGTAGCCCAGGGCATGCAGCTCGCGCACCATTTCCAGGCTTTCCTCAAGGCTCGCCGACCCATCGTCGATGCCGGGGATGAGGTGGGAATGGATGTCGACACCCAGTTTTTGAAAGGGAGGTAGGTCGGAGGATGCGCCTCCAAAGATGCGTTGCAGGAAACTCATTCCTTTTTCTTGAATCGTTTCCAGATCTGCCACCACTTGGTCGGCTTGGTATCTTCAGTGTAATACCCGTGACCGTAGACTTTGTAGCCGTAGCCGCCGTAGCGCTTGTTCATCGTGCTCACCGAGTTGAAGACGATGTAGAGGTTGCGGATGTTGTGCTCCTCGACCAGATGGTCGGGGTGCTTCAAGAAAGCGCGCTTGGAGAAATCGGCCCGCACGACATACAAGGCGATGTCGGCGTTGATGAGGGTCGATGTGCCGTCGGTGACCAAGCCGATCGGCGGGGTGTCGATCATGATGTAGTCATACTTGGTCTTGAGGTCTTCCAGCAACTGGGTCATTTGTGGCGAGAGGATGAGCTCAGACGGGTTGGGCGGAATCGGACCCGAGGTGATCAAGTCCAGGTTGGCATAGGCGGTGTGCTTGAGGGTTTCCTCCAGCGTGCTCTTGCCCACGAGCAGGGTCGAGAGGCCCACGGCATTGTCGCTACCAAATGAATAGTGCAATTTGGGCTTGCGCAAGTCCATGTCGATGATCACGACCTTGATGCCAAGCAGCGAGAGCATGCCAGCGAGGTTGATGGTGATGAACGACTTGCCCTCGCCCGAGACGGTGGAGGTGATGGCCACGACCTTGGTGGTCTTGTCCGAGGCCAGAAATTGCAGGTTGCTGCGTATGCCTCTGAAGGATTCGCTCAGGCCAGACTTGGGACTCTCGATCGACAGCAGGCGGGGATATTTGTGGTTGATGCTCTCGTCTGCGCGGCGCACCACGCCGATGATCGGCGTGAAGCTCATGGCCTCGATTTCCTCGCGGTAGGAGACGGTATTCTTGAGCATGCCGGCGATGATGATCAGCAACAATCCCACGCAAATCCCCAATCCGCAACCGATGATATAGGTTTTGCGGGGGTTGGGGGAGATGGGTTGCATCGGCACCAAGGCTTGGTCCATGATCTGGACCGACGACACGATCGAGGCGGTGCCGATCTGTGCCTGTGCCTGGTTTTGGAGCAGGGTGAGCAAGATTTCCTCTTTGACCTTGTATTGGCGCATGAGGCTTTGCATCACGCGCTCGGTTTCAGGCAGTGCCTTGAGGTTCACGCTCGTGGCCGCAAAGAGCTGGTTGTAGTATTGCAACCGGTTGTCATTGCTGAGCCTGATCGACTCGATGTTGGTGAGGATGGAGTTTTTCAGGTCCCCTTGCTTCTCGATGAGCTCCAGCACGGTGGGGTGCTTCTCGGTGTAGATTTGCTTGGCGACGGCGATGTCTTGGATGGCTGAGTTGTAGGATCCTATGAGAGAGGACAGGAGCGGGTCGGAAAATTCACCGATCGAGTAAGAGAATGTTTTGATCGGCAAGCCGGCCTTGATCTCACCCAAGAGCCTGTTGATTTCCAGTTGTTTTACCAGCAGTGCATTGCGGTTGGTCTCCTCCTCCTTGAGCTTTTCCAAGTCAAAACTGGCCTTGAGGCTTACGTCAAAAAACTCACGGTCCTGCTTGAACCGCTGGAGCGCCACCTCGGCGACGTTCACGCTGTCACCCACCTTGTTGATCTGATCCTGGATAAAATGCAAGGCTTGGTTGGCACCCTGCGTCTTGCGTGTGCTGTCTTGCTTCTCGTAGACCGTGATGAGGGTGTTGAGGAATTCGGAGGTGAATTTGGCGACGTTGTCCTGGAGGGAAATCTTGAGAATCGGCACCAAATAGCCCGATTGCTCGACCTTGAGGCCACCCATCGTGCGGCCAATCATCGATTCCCACTGGATGGCCTCCCACTGGTACTCCACCTCGGGGGTGAGCTTGTAGCGCGGGGTCTCTCGTTTGAAGATTTTGAACTTGAAGCCGTCTATGTCGATGTTCTCACCGAAATAATATTGATTCTCGATGCGCTCAGGCCCATTTTGATACCCGAGCTTGAACTTGTTTCCGGTGAGGAAGTAGAAGGAGAACCGCGTCTGGTAATTGATGGCCGAGGTGGTGTCATATTCCACCACAAACGGGGTATCGTCCTTGTAGATCTCCGATGTGACGAGGGTTCCTACCAGGTAGTAGAGGCAGGTGAAATTCATCTTTTCCAGGGCCTTGGCGACCATGGTGCGTGACTGCACAAGTTGGATCTCAGATTGGATGTCGTCGCGCATCATCCCAAGGCCAAATCCCTCCAAGAGGCCACGCCCTTGGTTGGCATGCTGGCTATCCTCGACGCGCACGGTCGCCGTGGAGACATACACTGGCTTGGTGTACCTCAGGTAGACCTTGCAGCTGATCACCGACAGGACAAAGCATACCACGACAAAATACCATCTCTTCCTGAAAAGATCGAGAATCTTGGCAAGGTTGATTTCCTCGCTGTTGATGTTCTTGGATTGAAAAACCTGCCGCATCTCTAGATCACCGTTTTAGGTTCAGAACCACGATCGTCAGCGTGCCCACACTCGTCAATATCGTAAGCAGCGATGTATAGGGGGTGAGGGCATCGGCAATGATCCTGATGTCAGTCGGCTCCACATAGATGATGTCCCTGTCTTGCACATACATGTCCTCGGTGCGAATGGCATTCAATTGGCGCAGGTCGAAAATGAGGATCTCAGGCTCTTTGACCTGCCCGACCCCACGCACGATTTTCACCAAGCGCCGCTTGCCAAACTGCCCGATGCCGCCCGCCAAGGAGAGCACCTCGATGAGCGAGGTCTTTTCCCGGATGAGGGGATAGACGCCCGGCGAGCTCACCTCGCCTTGCACCGACACCGACAGGTTCAGGATCGCGATCTCCACCTTGGGATCGCGGTATTCCTTGGAGTACCGCAATTCCACGGCATCCTTGACTTCATTTTTGGTCATGCCCAGCACTTGGAGCTTGCCCACCGACGGCAGGTCGATTTCGCCATGCTTATTCACCAAAAACGGCACGCCGCCCGTGGAGGTCGCGCCAGCGTCTGAGAGCGCGAGGCCCTTGGTGATGTCGAGGTTGTTGAGAAACCTGACGCCTACCTGGTCATCAATCTGGATGCGGTGCTCGTAGCCGGCGGCGATACGGGCTGAGTCGGGGTTGAGGTGCACCACAGGCAAGCGCTGCTTCTCGTATTCCCTTGGTGTATTGAACAGGACATTGCGTAGGCGCTGTGCATGCAGATGTCCTGCTATGCTCATCGCGAATGCCATGGTTACCAAGCAAACAAGTACCTTTTTAGAGGCTGTCAATCTTTTGAAAGCGATTATTTTTTCCAAATCTCAGAAAACGAACGGCGCAAAGATAGTGAATTCCGATTGATATGCGAATGTTCCCACAGCTTTGGCGGTCAGGGGCAGTTCACACGGATCGGCGACCGCCCAACAACAAGCAAGCCGCGCAGCATAGGGCTACACGGCTTGCAGATCGTAATGCTCTCAGATCGAGAACCTCAGTTCATCAGAAGATAGGGTCTCCACTCATCCTGTACTTTGCCGTGAAAATCGCGCAGGTACATGATGAAGCTTGGACGAAAAGGCTTCTGGCGCAATTGCAAGTCGGCCTCCTCTGGGGTGCGGTCGCCTTTTTCTGTATTGCAGCGCTGGCAAGCGGTCACGAGATTGTCCCATGAGTCGCGGCCTCCACGGGAGCGCGGCAACACGTGGTCCAAGGTGAGCTGGTCCTTGGCATTGCAATACACGCAGGCATGACCATCGCGCTTGTAGATGTTCACGCGGCTGAGCGCCACCTTCTTGAAAGGCAGGTTCACAAACCGATTGAGCCTGATGATGGATGGGTAACGAAATTCCTTCGAGACCGACCGCATCGCCTTGGCCGCGCGTGCGTTGATCAATTCAGCTTTGTTGAGCAAGACAAGCACAAAAGCACGCTCAGCCGAGCATACTGTCACTGCCTGATAATCCTGGTTCAATACCAATACTTTAGAGGCCATAATGGTGAAATTTAAACAATTCGTTTGATTCTAGAGAATATATGTGTCTGTAAGCCAGTGTATTTTCCCACAATTCCGTCTGCTGTGAGTACAGCATCGTGTACATGACCCGATGCATGGCGAATGTTGCCGTCTTCCAAGACGATGCCCACGTGGTGTACCTTGCCGCTCGCATTGGTGAAAAATGCGAGATCCCCCGCCGCCCGCGCCTCAAAGGGCACCTCCACACCGCACTCGGCCTGGTCCTTGGAGTCCCTCGGCAGCTGATGGCCGGCCATGGCCATGACCACCTGCGTGAGTCCGCTGCAATCGATGCCGGCCAGCGACTTGCCGCCCCATAGGTAGGGCGTGCCGAGGTAGCGTGCCGAGAGGGCTGCGATCTCTGCCCCGCTCCATTGGCGTGCATGCTGCGGCTTCCATTCCCCCAAATCCATGCTCCAGCCACCGATCTGCAAGGTCCGGCCATCGCCCGTCACAGGGATGCGCGACCCGAGCCCAAGCCGCAGGGGGAGCGTACTCCCCGCTCGACGCGTCTGGAAAGTTTGGACATCCTCCCAGACATAGCCCCAACCCTGGAGCGCCGCCAACCATTCCGCATCCACCTCCAGCACCGACTTCTCATCGATCCAGCCTACGTGTCCATCTGCCTCGACCCTCACCTGCATCCACTGCCGGTCGCGCGCCAGCAGCTCGACCACATCCCCAAAAAGCAATTGGCTGAGCATCTCGGCCGCGTCGCTCGCCTGGGCACGCAGGGGGAAGGCGGATTGAAACATGAATAACAGCTGTCGCATCGGTTGTATCTTTCAGCTAAAGTACGGGCTTTCAAGTATCGTGGTTGGCGCAATTGTCCACGGCTGTGGGCATAAATGCAAAGTCTCCGAGGGCGTCGCCCCCGGATTCAAATCAATGAAACCATACCGGAGAGCGCTCTATTGTTGGTCGTCTTTGTAGGACCTCACGAGATCCATGAATTGCTCGACGCCTTGCTTGTAGTCATCGATCGAGCCTGCACTGTAGGAAAAGCCAATGAGTCGATCCCCGTAGTCGGCATAGGCCCAGGCCATCCATTTGCCACTCTTCTTGATCGAGTCACTGACCGCATAGCCCGGCGC
>JANMIM010000659.1:0-1002 GCA_031375795.1 Bacteroidota bacterium | reverse complement strand
TATAGCTCAGTGGTTAGAGCGTCTGACTCATAATCAGGTGGTCCCAGGTTCAAGTCCTGGTGGGCCCACTCACAGGGCAGAATGTGAGTGAGGAGTCTGGACTTGTGTGTCTCGTTCATTTTTCTGCAGTCTAGGGGGCGTTAGCTCAGTTGGTTCAGAGCGTTGCATTCACACTGCAAAGGTCACTGGTTCGAATCCAGTACGCCCCACGAAAAAAAGCCTTCGGCATTGCGCCGAAGGCTTTTTTTAATTTCAGGATACCTGTGTAGGAATGCCTTTGGATGGCATCCCTCCTTGGACCAGTGCGGAATCTCAAACACTCACCGTCAAAAATTGTCCGATTTTTTCCAGTGCCTCGTCGATCTCGGCCTCGGTGTTTTGTACGCCAAACGAGAATCTGACACTGTTGGCGGCATGTGCTGGGCTACAACCGATGCCTGCGAGGACATGGCTGCCTTTGAGGCTGCCAGATGTACACGCTGAGCCTCCCGATGCCGAGATGCCGCTGATGTCGAGGTTGAAGAGGATCATGGATTCTTCCTCGCTCGACGGGAAAGCCACGTTGAGTACGGTAGGAATGGATTGGCCCTCTTCGATGAGGCCGTTGAATTGGACGCCGGGCACCATGCGCTCCAAGCCCTGCCGCATGCGGTTCTTCAGGTTCCAGAGATGGGCTGTCTTGACGTCAAATGAGTCATAACACTTCTTGAGGGCAGCTGCCATCGCCACGATGCCCGCGACATTCTCGGTGCCTGCGCGCATGTTGCGCTCCTGCGACCCGCCGCAGATCTGCGGGTGGATGCGCATGCCTGCCTTCACATACAGGAAGCCCACGCCTTTGGGGCCGTAGAACTTGTGGGCGGCTGCGGTGATGAAATGCACGGGCATATCGCTCAGGTGGTAGCGCACATGGGCCATCGTCTGCACGGTGTCTGAATGCAACACCGCGCCATAACGGTGGCAGAGGGCTGCTACGCGATGCAGGTCGATGAGCGTGCCCAG